>WFPZ01000284.1 GCA_015487335.1 Paracoccaceae bacterium | reverse complement strand
TCGAGGCCAGCCAGCCGGTGATCGAGGCCAATGTCCGGGCGCACAGGTCTTATGCCTTCACCTGCGTGCGCAACCCCTACACCCGCATCCTCAGCTCCTTCTTCGACAAGATCTGCGGCATCCAGCGCAACGGCAAGCGCTACCGCGGCAACCTGGTGCCGCTTCTGATCCAGAAATACGGCATCGAGGTGGAAGGCGACTTCGACCAGATCAAGAGTTTCCGCCGCTTCCTGCTGTTTGCCCGCGACACCATCCGCTGGCGCAAGCCGATGGATCCGGACATCCACTGGTCGGCCATGTCGGGGCATGTCTCGACATTCATCGTCAACGGCGGCACCTACGACAACATCTTCTTCACCGAAAAGTTCAACGAAGGCATGCAGTCGGTGCTCGACGCGATCGAGACGAGACACCCCGTCGACCTGGCGAAGATCCCCCGTTTCAACGAAAGCGAGGGCCACGGCCCCAAGCGCGCCCACCCCGTCGAGGATTATTTCGACGATCTCTCGATGCACCTGATGTGGGAGATGTACAGCCGCGACTTCAAGCTGTTCAAATACGATTTCGAAAACCCCGCCAACAAGATGCCGGTGGACGAAATCGACCTCGACGAGGTGCACGCCAAGCTGGGCGACTGACCCGCCGCTTGCCCCGGCACGGGCGCGCGGCTATCCACGCAATGAGGCAGGCAGCGCGAGGAGGCAAGGATGAAAGCACGCGTCAAATGGGTCGAGGATCGCACCTTCATGGGCACCTCCGGTTCCGGCCATTCCCTTGTCTTCGGCACGAAGGGCCAGGGCGAAGCCACCCCCGGCCCCAGCGCGATGGAGCTGCTGCTGATCGGCACCGGCGGGTGCTCGGCCTGGGACGTGGTGTCGATCCTCGAAAAGGGCAGGCAGGAAGTGGAGGACGTGGTGGTGGAGCTTGACGCCGAACGCGCCGAGACCGACCCGAAGGTCTTTACCCGCATTCACCTGCATTTCGTCGTCAGGGGGCGCGGGCTGTCGGAGGCCCGCGTGGCCCGGGCCATCGAGCTTTCGGTGGACAAGTACTGCTCGGCCGCGGCGATGCTGGCGAAAACGGCCCGCGTCACCCACGACTTCGAGCTGCGCGACAGCTCCGCCTGACCCCGGTGCCGGCCCCGGACCCGGGCCTAAATCAGCCCGTGCTCGCGAAACAGCGCCCGCAGGTCCGCCTCGGGGCGGGCGCCGATGTGGCTGATCACCTCCGAAGCCGCCACATTGGCCATCCGCCCGCAGGTCTCCATGTCGAAGCCATGCGTCAGCCCCCACAGGAACGCCCCGGCGAACAGGTCGCCCGCCCCCGTGGCATCCACCACCCTGGTGGGAATGGCCGGCACATGCACCTCCTGGCCCGCGGCCATGATGTAGGCGCCATTTTCCGAATCGGTGCAGGCGACGATCTCCACCTCGGCCGCCGCGGCGCGCCGGGCGGCCTCGAAATCGTCGGTCTCGTACATGGCCATGATCTCGGCGCGGTTGGCGAACAGCAGGTCCACGTCATTGCGGATCATGTCGGCGAAGGCATGGTGATGGCGCTCGATGCAGAACGGATCCGAAAGCGTCAGCGCCACGCGCCCGCCGGCCGCCCTGGTGGCGGCAATCGCCCTGGCGAAGGCTTCGTGGCTGTCGGGCCCGTCGAAACGGTAGCCTTCCAGAAAGATCCACTCCGCCTCGGCCATCATCGCCTCGTCGATATCGTCGGGCGACAGATGCTCCGACGAGCCCAGGTAGGTATTGAGCGAACGCTCCCCGTCCGGGGTCACCAGCACCAGACAGCGCCCCGTCTCGGCGCCGTTTCCGCTGGGTGCCGGGGGGGTCTCGTAGACAGCGCCCTGGGCGCGCAGATCATGGGCGAAGATCGCACCCAGCTGATCGTCGCTCACCTTGCCCACATAGGCCACACGCCCGCCCAGATGCGCCGCCCCCGCGATGGTGTTGGCGGCCGAGCCGCCGGAAACCTCCTGCGCCGGGCCGATCCTGTCGTAAAGCGCCACGGCGCGCTCCATGTCGATGAGCTGCATGACCCCCTTGCCGATGCCGTTTTCGGCCAGGAAATCGTCATCGCAATGCGACAGCACGTCGACCAGCGCATTGCCGATGCCGACGACCTGAAAGCGTTTGCTCATGTGGTCTTCTCCTCGTAGGGGCAGAGATCGCGGATGATGCAGGCGGGGCACCTGGGCCGGCGCGCCGTGCAGATGTAGCGGCCGTGCAGGATCAGCCAGTGATGGGCATGCTGCTGGAATTCCACCGGCACGTTGTCCTCGATGGCCCGCTCGACGGCCAGAACATCCTTGCCCACGGCAATTCCGGTGCGGTTGCCGACCCGGAAGATATGGGTATCCACCGCCTGGGCCGGGTAATGGAACCAGATGTTGAGCACCACATTGGCGGTCTTGCGCCCTACCCCGGGCAGCGCCTGCAAGGCCGCCCGCGACGAGGGCACCCGCCCGCCGTATTCCTCCACCAGGATGCGCGAGAGCCTGATCACGTTCTTCGCCTTCTGGCGGAACAGGCCGATGGTCTTGATGTATTCGGTCAGCCCCTCTTCGCCGAGCTTAAGCATCCTTTCCGGCGTGTCGGCCACCTTGAACAGACCGGCGGTGGCCTTGTTGACCCCGGCATCGGTGGCCTGTGCGGAAAGCACCACCGCCACCAGCAGGGTGAAGGCGCTGGTATGCTTCAGCTCGCCCCGGGGTTCCGGCTCCGAAGCCTGGAACCGGGTGAAGACCTCGTGCAGCGCGTGATAATCCATCTGCTTTGCCATGCGCGCCGGTATGCCCTGCCGCGAACGCATGCGCAAGAATCGGATCGACGGCTGC
>WFPZ01000283.1 GCA_015487335.1 Paracoccaceae bacterium | reverse complement strand
CGCCGGTCTTGGCGTCAATCAGATCGAACTCGGGGCGGACGCCGCGCACCCGCTCGGGGAAGAAGCGGGTCACCCAGCCCTTGTTCTTCTTCAGCTTGAAATGGACGGTATCGTAATAGGCGTCCATGATCGCCTCCTGGTCCATGCCCAGGGCATAGAGCAGGGTCGTCACCGGCAGCTTGCGGCGCCGGTCGATGCGGGCATAGACGATATCCTTGGCGTCGAACTCGAAGTCCAGCCAGGAGCCGCGGTAGGGGATGATGCGGCAGGCGAACAGCAGCTTGCCCGAGGAATGGGTCTTGCCCTTGTCATGGTCGAAGAACACGCCCGGGGAACGGTGCATCTGGGAAACGATGACCCGCTCGGTGCCGTTGACCACGAAGGTGCCGTTGGGCGTCATGAGCGGCATGTCGCCCATGAACACGTCCTGCTCCTTGATGTCCTTGACCGACTTGGCGCCGGTGTCCTCGTCGACATCGAAGACGATCAGCCGCAGCGTCACCTTGAGCGGCGCGCTGTATGTCATGTCGCGCTGCTGGCACTCCTCGACATCGTATTTCGGAGGCTCCAGCTCGTACTTGACGAATTCGAGAACGGCGGTCTCGTTGAAATCCTTGATCGGGAAGACCGACTGGAAAACGCCCATCAGCCCCTCGCCGTCCTGCGGCTCGGGGCCGTCGCCCGAGTTCAGGAACAGGTCGTAGGAGGATTTCTGAACCTCGATGAGGTTCGGCATTTCCAGGACTTCACGGATTTTTCCGTAGTATTTGCGGAGACGTTTCTGGCCAAGAACGGTCGAAGACATGCGCGTTGTCACCTTTCATTTTCGCAAGCGCACCAGCCGCCGGGGCCACGGCGGTACGCCCTCGAAAGAGGGGGTTGCGGATCCATTCCCGCAAGCCGTCCCACCGGCCTGCTCCCGATCCGAACCTCTCCCGGGAAAGGACCCTGCCACGAAGGCCCTTTCCAAGACAGGTTCGGCTGAGCCCGGTTTCCGGGCTCAGCCTGCTGTATTCCCGCGGGCCTTTCGGCCCATATGCTCAGGCCAGCTCGACCTCGGCGCCAGCCGCTTCCAGCTTGCCCTTGATCTCTTCGGCCTCTTCCTTGGTGACGCCTTCCTTGACCTTGCCACCCGATTCGACCAGCTCCTTGGCCTCCTTCAGGCCCAGGCCGGTGATGCTGCGCACTTCCTTGATCACGTTGATCTTGGAGGCGCCGGGCGATTTCAGCACCACGTCGAATTCGGTCTTCTCCTCGGCGGCGCCACCAGCGGCTTCGCCACCGGCCGGGCCGGCCACCATCACGGCGCCGCCGGCGGCGGGCTCGATGCCGTATTCTTCCTTGAGGATGTTTTTCAGTTCCTGGGCTTCGAGAAGGGTCAGACCCACGATCTCTTCAGCAAGTTTCTTCAGATCAGCCATTTTCCGTTTTCCGTTCTTTCAGATGTGTTCCAACGCGAGAGGTTCGACTCTGCGCAGATCCTTCGGTTGCTATGCGGCAGCCTTGTCCTCGATGGTGGAAAGGATGCCCGCGATGTTCGAAGCAGGTGCGCCAATGGCCCCGGCGATGTTGGAAGCAGGCGCGCCGATGCAGGCCGCGATCGAAGCGATAAGCTCGTCACGCGAGGGCATCTTGGCGACCGCTTTCACACCGTCGACGTCCAGAGCCGTGCCGGCCATCACGCCACCGAGGATCACGAGCTTGTCGTTCTCCTTGGCATAGGCGTCGACGACCTTGGCCGCGGCCACAGGATCTTCGGAAAAGGCCAGTACGGTCATCCCCTTGAGAAGCTCGGCGATCGGTTCGCTCGGCGTTCCCTCAAGGGCGATCTTGGCGAGCCTGTTCTTGGCAACGCGGATGGATCCGCCCGCTTCACGCATTCGCGTGCGCAGATCCTGCATTTCCGCAACTGTCAGACCTGCGTAGTGTGCAACCACGACCACGCCAGAGCTTTCGAAGATCTGGCCGAGTTCCTCGACCACTTTCTCTTTCTGGGCTCTATCCACAGTTTCACTCCAAGTAGTGGAGGTTTGACCCTCCGGCTCTTCAGGTTGCCGGGAATGGTCCCGGCATCGGGTCCATACGGGTCCTTCGCAATCTCGCCCCGGGGAACGCCCCAGGAGGTATTGTTCATTTCCCGTCTCGGGCAGGAATTACGGCTTGCGCCACCCGCCTTCTTGGACGAATCGCGCAGGCCGCCCGAATCCCCGGACGACCTGCGCCCGCGCCTATTAGGGGTTTTGCCGGGAAATGTGAAGGGGAAAATGCGCCCCGCCCGTCAGGGCGCGCGCTTTTCCATCAGCAGGAAGGTCATCAGCCCCAGAGGCGGCCAGGGGCGGCGCTCCACCACCTGCAGGCTTTCCTCTCCCAGAACCCGCTCGATCTCGAAATCCGAATGCCAGCCGAGGATGTTTTCCAGCGGCGCGGCCAGCCGCTCGATGGCCGCCAGCAGGCCCTTTTCGCGGGCGAAGTGGTTGGTGATCAGCACCTTCCCGCCGGGCTTGCAGACGCGGGCCATCTCGGACACCACGCGCTCGGGCTCGGGCACCACCGAGACGAGGTGCATGGCCACCACCATGTCGAAGTGGCCGTCGGGATAGTCCAGGGTGCGGGCATCCATCTGGCGCAATTCCTTCACCTGCCCAAGCCCCTTTTCGCGCACCCTGGCGCGGGCCTTTTCCAGCATCTCCTCGCTGAAATCGATGCCGGTCACCTGCAGATGCGGCGCATAATGGGGCAGCGCCAGCCCGGTGCCGACCCCGACATCCAGCACGTTGCGCGCGCCGCTTTCGTTGACAAAGCGCACCGCGCGGCGCCGGCCGTAGTTGGTGACCGCCCCGAAAGTCTGATCATAGAACAGTGCCCAGCGGGCATAGGATGTCCGGACTGCCTCAATTTCCATTGTCATCTCCCTTGCGCCGCCCCATGGCAGAGCGGGCCAGATTGCGGATCACCAGCAGCACGTAGGCTAGGCTGAGCAGGGCCAGCGTCTGCCAGGGGTAGGTCAGCACCGCCGCCCCGGCGAAAGCGATTCCGACGATGAAATACTTGGCATTCGGACGCGAGATCCTGGCCTTCTTGAACGAAGGCGTGGGGATCCGGCTGATCAGCAGAAACCCCACGAAAACCATGTTCAGCCCGATCAGCCAGCCCGGCAGGACGGGCATCTCGGATACCGAGAACGAGACGAACATCGGCAGCATCGCCAGCATCGCCCCGGCCGGGGCAGGCACCCCGACGAAATCGCCGCAGGCGCCGGTTTCGCTGTCTCCGGCACTCTGGGCGCGGCTGTCAACGTTGAAGCGCGCAAGCCGCAGGACGCAGGCCACGGCATAGATCAGCACCGCGATCCAGCCCTCCCGGGGCATCTCCTGCAGGGCCCAGAAATAGACCAGCAGCGCCGGCGCGACCCCGAAGTTCAGGAAATCTCCCAGCGAGTCCAGCTCCGCCCCGATCTTGGAGTCGCTCTTGAGCAGCCGGGCCAGGCGGCCGTCAAGCCCGTCAAGCACCGCCGCCAGAACGATCAGCAGCACCGCCAGCTCGAAATTTCCGCCAACACCGAAGCGGATCGCCGTGAGCCCCGCCCCGATCGCGGTAATGGTCAGCAGGTTGGGCAGCAGCTGGATGACCGTCAGGTCCGATTCGCTTCTGGCTCGGGCAGGTTTTCTCATGGTTCACTCGATGCGTCCCTGGCGCGCCGGCTCGTCCGAGCGCAGATCGGCGATCACGGTTTCCCCCGCCACCATGGTCTGGCCGAGGCAGACCAGCGGCGCCACCCCTTCGGGCAGGTAGACATCCAGCCGCGAGCCGAAGCGGATCAGGCCGAAGCGCTCTCCGGTCTGCAGGCCCTGCCCTTCCTTCACGAAACAGACGATGCGCCGGGCCACCAGCCCGGCGATCTGCACCACCGCCAGCTTGCGCCCGTCGGCCATGCGGATGGCCAGCGCGTTGCGCTCGTTGTCCTGCGAGGCCTTGTCGAGCGAGGCGTTCAGAAACTTGCCGGGGCGGTAGGCGATGGCGGCCACCTCGCCGGCAACCGGGGCGCGGTTCACATGACAGTTGAAGACGCTCATGAACACGCTGACCCTGGTCAGCGGCCTGTCTTCCATGCCCAGTCCGGCCGGCGGCACGGCGGGCTCGATCAGCGAGACCACCCCGTCGGCGGGGCTGACGATCAGCCCTTCGCGCGTGGGGGTCGCCCGTTTCGGGTCGCGAAAAAAGTAGTAGCACCAGATGGTCAGCCCCAGGCCCAGCCAGCCCAGCGGCGCCCAGAGCCAGAACCCCAGCACCGTGACCGCAGCAAGGATGGCAACAAAACGGATGCCCTCGCGGTGCATCGGCTTGATGAAGGTGCCAAGCATGGTCATCGGGGATATGTCGCCCTTGCGCGGTGAGTAGCCGCTACCTAACCAGTGTAACGCCCCTGTTCAACGCCCCGCGCGGAACGGAGCAGAAATTCCGCGCGCGTCTGCGAAGTTGTGAACGAAGAAGGCGGGCCACGGCGGGCCCGCCCTTTCCGGCTCTTTCCAAAACCCGGCTCAGTTGCCGGTGGCGGAGGCGATATCCACCGAAACTCCCGGGCCCATGGTCGAGGACAGGGAAACCTTCTTCATGTAGGCCCCCTTGGCGCCCGCGGGCTTGGCCTTCTGCACCGCATCCACGAAGGCGCGGACGTTTTCCACCAGCTTGTCTTCGTCGAAGCTGGCCTTGCCGATGCCCGCATGCACCACGCCGGCCTTCTCGACCTTGAACTGGACCTCGCCGGCCTTGGCCTTCTTCACCGCATCCGCGACATCCATGGTCACGGTGCCCACCTTGGGGTTCGGCATCAGGTTGCGCGGGCCGAGAATCTTCCCTAGGCGGCCGACGATGGGCATCATGTCGGGGGTGGCGATGCAGCGATCGAACTCGATCTTGCCCTGCTGGACGGTTTCCATCAGGTCTTCGGCACCCACGATATCGGCCCCCGCCTCCCTGGCCTCTTCAGCCTTGTCGCCACGGGCGAAGACGGCCACGCGCACATCCTTGCCGGTGCCGTTGGGCAGCGAAACGACACCGCGCACCATCTGGTCGGCGTGGCGCGGATCGACCCCGAGATTGACCGCGATCTCGACGGTTTCGTCGAACTTGGCGGTGGCGTTTTCCTTGACCAGCCTCACGGCCTCTTCAACCGAGACGTTCTCCTTGCCGGCAACGGCCTCGCGGGCGGCTTTCAGCCTTTTTCCAACTTTCGCCATCTCGCCTACCCCTTCACCTCGATGCCCATCGACCGCGCCGAACCGAGGATGATCTTCATCGCCGCCTCGATGTCGTTGGCGTTGAGGTCCTTCATCTTGGCTTCGGCGATCTCGCGCACCTGGGCCACGGTCACCGTGCCCACGGTTTCACGGCCCGGGGTGTTGGCACCGGATTTCACCTTGGCCGCCTTCTTCAGGAAATAGGACGCCGGCGGCGTCTTGATGTCCATGGTGAAGGACTTGTCCTGATAGTAGGTGATCACCGTCGGGCAGGGGGCGCCCGGCTCCAGATCCTGCGTCTTGGCGTTGAACGCCTTGCAGAACTCCATGATGTTGATCCCGCGCTGACCCAGCGCAGGGCCCACCGGCGGCGAGGGGTTCGCCTGCCCCGCCGGCACTTGCAGCTTCATCGTGCCTGCAACCTTCTTGGCCATCGGCCTGTCTCCTTTTCACCTCGGGGCGCGACGCGTCACGCCCCGTCTTCGGTCTAGTGGTCCGGCCGGTCGCGCGCGCGCGCCGCACCTCCCACGGGAATCGATCAGACGGCCGAAGCCGCCCGAACGGACGGGCAGATACAGGCTCGAGGAAAGATGCGCAAGAACATTCCTGCAGGCGGGCGCTCAGGCTGCCCGGCAAGGGCGGCCGGGGCCGGAAGCGGCCCCTAGCTCTGCTTGGCGACCTGCGTGTATTCCAGCTCGACAGGGGTGGCCCGGCCGAAGATCGAGACCGACACCTTCAGGCGCTGGTTCTCATCGTCCACTTCCTCCACCATGCCGTCGAAACCCTCGAACGGCCCATCGGTGACGGAAACCTTCTCGCCCACGTCGAAATGAATCAGCGTGCGCGGCTGCGCCTCGCCCTCCTCGACGCGGTTGAGGATGGCATTCACCTCGTCGTCGCGCATCGGCATCGGCTTGCCCGGCTGGCCAAGAAAACCCGTGACCCGGCTGATCGAGTTGATCAGATGGTAGGCCTTGTCGCTCATCTCCATGCGCACAAGCACGTAGCCGGGCATGAAGCGGCGTTCGGTGGTCACCTTCTTGCCACGGCGAACTTCTATGACCTCTTCGGTCGGAACCAGGACCTCCTCGATCTCGTCCTCGAGGCCGGCATCGGCCGCGGCTTGCCTGATCTGCTCGGCGACCTTCTTCTCGAAATTCGAGAGCACGCTCACCGAGTACCACCGTTTCGCCATTTGCCTTAGCCCTTGCATTGCCCGGCCGGTGGCCGGATTCTCCGTACGATTCACGCGGCTTGCCCGCGGCTGCCAGACAAAAAAGCGGCATGCCGCTCGAATCGAAGCACGCCATGTCGGGAAGCGCTGCACCGATTACAGGCGAAACCCGGTGATTTCAAGCCTGACGGTTGCGAAAGCTCAGCCGAAGAAGTTCAGCAGCGTCTGCAACCCGAACCTGATGATCAGATCGACGATGGCGAAGAAGATCGCCGTCAGCGCCGCCATGACGAACACCATGCCGGTGGTAAGCAGCGTTTCGCGCCGGGTCGGCCAGACCACCTTGGACACTTCCGCCCGCACCTGCTGAATGAAGCGGAGCGGGTTCATCATCTTTGCCATCGTCGTCATCACCTGTCTGGTCCGGGTGAGCGGCAGATACGCCGTTTGGCGCAGCGTTTCAAGCCCGGCAGAATGCGCCTTCATGCACCGTGCGCCGATAGATGCGGCCTGGCAGGGGCGGAGGGACTCGAACCCCCGACCCTCGGTTTTGGAGACCGATGCTCTACCAACTGAGCTACACCCCTAAGGCCGGGAATGCGCATAGCCCCAATCGCCTCCACATGCAAGACTCGGCCTTGTGCCCCGGCGCAATTTCGGCTCAACAAGGGGCCGTCATGTCGTTGCGCAAGCGCCTCGAGAAATCCGAAACCCTGGCAGCGGTCATCGCCTGGCCGCTGGCGGCCTATCTGCGCCTGGTCTTTCGCACCGGCCGGTGGCAGGCCGAAGGGCTGGACGAGCTGCGGGCAGAGCTGGCCAGGGGGCCGGTGATCGTGGTGTTCTGGCACGGGCGCCTGATGATGGCGGGTCCGGCCTGGCCACAGCGCCCGGCACGCACGGTCCTGCCCGTTGCCCCCTCGCCCGCGGGGCTGCTTTCGGCCAGGACACAGGCGCATTTCGGCAGCACCGCATTGGCGATCGGCTCCAGGCAGGCAGACAGGACCGCCCTTCGCAGACTGCTGAGCGCAGTGCGCGAGGGCAACAGCCTCGGGCTGACGGCCGACGGCCCGAAAGGCCCGGCCCGCCAGGCCAAGAGCGCACCGGTCGAATGGGCCAGGGCCACGGGGCGGCCGGTCTTCCTCTTTTCCTGGTCGTCGCCGAGCGCAATGCGACTGAACACCTGGGACAGGCTGATGATCCCGCGACCGTTTTCGCGCGGCATCTACGGCTACCGGAAATGGAAAGACGCCCTGCCCCGCAAGCTGGATCCGGCCGAGCGCGACCGGCTGCAATTGGAGCTGGCCGAGGCGCTGGACGATTTCGACAGGGAAATGGACAACCGCGCCGGCCTGCCGCCTCAGGGCTGAAACGAAAACGCCGCGCCCGAAGGCGCGGCGTGGCTTCGGGAACAAGCCCCGATTACTCGATGATCTTGGAGACGACGCCGGATCCGACGGTGCGTCCGCCTTCGCGGATGGCGAAGCGCAGGCCCTCTTCCATGGCGATCGGGGCGATCAGCTCGACCGAGAACTTCAGGTTGTCGCCCGGCATCACCATCTCGGTGCCCTCCGGAAGCGTCACCGTCCCCGTCACGTCCGTCGTCCGGAAGTAGAACTGCGGGCGGTAGTTGGCGAAGAACGGCGTGTGACGCCCCCCTTCCTCCTTGGTCAGGATGTACACCTCGCACTCGAACTTGGTGTGCGGCGTCACCGAACCCGGCTTGCACAGGATCTGCCCGCGCTCCACCCCGTCGCGCTCGATGCCGCGCAGAAGAACGCCCACGTTGTCCCCGGCCTCGCCACGGTCCAGAAGCTTGCGGAACATCTCGACGCCGGTGCACACCGTCTTCTGCGTCGGGCGAAGGCCCACAATCTCGACCTCGTCGCCAACCGCGATGACCCCGCGCTCCACACGGCCCGTCACAACCGTGCCCCGGCCCGAAATCGAGAAAACGTCCTCGATCGGAAGCAGGAACGGCTGGTCAATCGCGCGCTCCGGCGTCGGAATGTACTCGTCCACAGCCTTCATCAGCTCGCGGATCGAGTTCTCCCCGATCTCAGGATCGCGCCCCTCGAGCGCGGCCAGAGCAGAGCCCTTGATGATCGGAACCTCGTCCCCGGGAAACTCGTACTCGGTCAGAAGCTCCCGAACTTCCATCTCGACAAGCTCCAGAAGCTCCTCGTCGTCAACCTGGTCAACCTTGTTCAGATAGACAACCAGCGCCGGAACCCCAACCTGACGCGCCAGAAGAATGTGCTCGCGCGTCTGAGGCATCGGGCCGTCCGCAGCGCTCACCACCAGAATCGCGCCGTCCATCTGCGCCGCGCCCGTGATCATGTTCTTCACGTAGTCCGCGTGCCCGGGGCAATCCACGTGCGCGTAGTGGCGGTTCTCCGTCTCGTATTCAACGTGCGCCGTCGAGATCGTGATCCCACGCGCCTTCTCCTCAGGCGCACCGTCAATCTGGTCGTAGTCCTTGAACTCGCCAAAATACTTCGTGATCGCCGCCGTCAGCGTCGTCTTGCCGTGGTCAACGTGACCAATCGTGCCAATGTTCACGTGCGGCTTCGTGCGTTCAAACTTTTCCTTTGCCATGGCCCTTTAGCCTCTTGTTAAGGGGCCGAAAGCGGCCCGATTCAGCATCGCGCGCTCGTTACTTGCTGCGAGAGGGAAAATCAAGCGTCAGTTGCCGGAGGCCGCTTCTTCCCCGGCCTTGTCGGGCAGCGGTGGCAGGCCGACCCATTCCGGATTTTCCAGGATCCACTCCTGGATCATCCGGGCCGCGTTGTTGGCCAGCCGGGTCATCTGCTGCTTCCTGGTCTGGGTAAGGCCGGAACTGACGAGGGTCTTGCCCGAGAGGCCCTCGAACACGGTGAAGGCCTTGGGCTCTTCGTTCAGGGGCTTGCCGGCCGCATCGTCCCAGATGCTGACCGTCAGCACCAGCACCGAGTTGGGCGTGAAGACCAGCGGAATGCCGGGCACTGCCAGGGCGTAGGCATCGACCTTGATCCCGATATGATAGAGCTTGTCGCCGTCATAACCGCCGAAACGGCGATCGATGGCCTCGGTCAGCACCTCCTTCCACTCCTCGTCGCTGGCCTTGCGCGAGAACGGCCCGATCTCGGGGTTGTCGACCACCACGATGTTGTAGCCGAGGTGGAAGTTGCCCATGTCCACCGGCGGCTCGTCCACGTCGGCAGGCGCCGCGCAGGCGGCCAGCAGGGCGAGAAAGGCGAGCGGAAGAAAACGGACGAGTCTGCGGGGCATGGTGGTCTCCTGTTGGCACATGCTCTAGCGCACGGGGGCGGGCATGGCAATCAGCGGCAGATGCCGCGCAGGTCTTCCCACTGCCGAGCAGACAGCGCCGGGCGGGCCGGGCCGCTCAGCAGGCCGTCGGCGGCACGGGCGGCGGCGATGCGGTCTCCCATCTGCGGATGCGAGAGGAAATGCGCCACGATGGGGCTGGGCTCGCCCTCCCGGGCGCGCAGACGGTCGAAGAAATCGGCCATGGCCGAGGGGCGGATGCCGGCCTCGGCCAGCGTCCGGTGCGCAAAACTGTCGGCATCGGCCTCGGCCTGCTGGCTGAAGCTGGCCTCGATGAGCCGGTTGACCAGAAACTGCACCACGGCGCCGCCGGCGAAATCGCCCAGCAGCAGGCCGATGATCCCGATCGACCCGGCAGAGCGCAGGGCGTTGCGCGTCGGGTCGCGCCCGGCCACGTGGCCGATCTCGTGGGCCAGCACGGCCGCCACCTCGTCGGGCGAGGCGGCCTCTTCGATCAGGCCGCGAAACAGCGCCACGCGCCCGCCGGGCAGGGCGAAGGCGTTGACCATCGGATGGTCGAGCACCTCCAGCCGCAGCGGATGGGGCAGATCCGCCTGCCCGGCGATCCGCTCCTGCAGCGCCTGCAGCGCCGCCACCCCGGCTGCATCGGTGCACACGGGCAGCGGCTCCAGCCCGTCCTCGGACAGCGCCGAGCGGATCTGGCGATAGGTGGCATCTCCCAGGGCGCGCTCGCCCTCGGGCGGCATGAAAACCGCCAGCCGGTCGGCCAGCGCCGGCACCAGCAGGAAGACGATCAGCGCCACCGAGGCCACCGCCGCCACCGACCAGGCAACCAGGCGCCCGGCGCCCTTCACCGGCGGGCGGCGGTCCAGATCGTGGCAAAGGGAAAGGATGGCGCGGCGCGCCGTTTCATCCCTGACCAGCAGCCGCGAAAGAGGGTCGCCGGCGCGGGCCAGCACGAGGATGTCGTCGGCGGCCTGGTCGGGAACGCGGCGGATCTCGGACAGCGGCCAGAGCAGCCTCTCCCTGCCGGGCGGCGCGATTGCCAGAACCCGCCCGCCGGGACATGCCTCCAGGCTCAGGGCGGCGCGGCGCGCCACCGGGCGGCGGCCATCGAAGAAATCGGCGAAGGCGTCGAGGGCCGGCGGCTCCTGCCCCACGCGGATCACGGTGCGGCTCATATGGCTGCCCCCACGTCGAGCGCCTCGGCGAAACCCTCGGCTTCGGTGAACTCGTCACGCTCGCGCTGCTCGACCTCCGCGAGGCGATGCGCGCCGGTGATCTCCAGCGTCTCGGCATAGTGGCGCATCAGGGGCAGGGTCACGAATACCTGCCGCAGCACCGACCACATGATGAACACCGCAAAATAGGCCACCACCCCGAGGATGACCGAAGCCCACAGCGGCAGGGCGGCGGCGGTGGCGAACGGATCTTCCGCGCTCAGGTCGATGCCCGGCATGCCCGCGATCAGCACTGAAAGCGCGCCCCCCAGGACAAGGCCCAGAACCAGCAGGGACAGCCCCGCCAGCCCGTAGCCGAACAGGTAGATGCGCAGCACACGCCCCGGGCGCGGGCGGGCGCGCAGCCCGAGCCCGCCCACCGTCTTGGTGCCGGTCAGCAGCCGCAGGCTGTGCACCCGGTAGTGGACCAGCCCGTAGAGAGCCAGGAGCAGGGCCAGCCCGGCGATGGCGATTCCCGCCGCGTGGTCGCCCTGATCGGCGACCACCAGCCCGGCGCCGCCCAGGAAAGGCGCGGCCATGAGCGGCAGGAAGGGGCGGTAGAGCATTTTCCAGTTGCCCCCCTGCACGAAAGGCATGGAGCCGAAATGCGTCCGGTCGGTGCGGTATTTTTCCAGCCAGAAGGTCATGCGCGGCCACAGCAGGCCCAGCGAGAGGATCGTCACCGCCCAATGCGCCATGGCCCGCCAGGCATAGCCCCAGGCGCCGGGCTCCAGCCCGAAGCGCACGCCGCGCCAGCGGGTGCGGGCCAGGATGTAGCGCCGCGCCCGGTAGCGGGCGTAGAACAGGACCGGCAGGATTCCGAGAAACGACAGCGCATAGGCCCACAGGTTGGTGGACAGAAGCGAAAACGACAGGAACATCAGCACCAGGTTCACGATGCCGATGTAGAAGGCGAGGAAGACCACCGCGATCAGGAAGCCCAGCAGCTTCTCCATCGGCAGGCCGACATATTCCAGCGGATGACCGCCGGGGCGGATTGCCGACCAGTAGAACCGGCGCAGGCGGGTCTTCATCCAGAAGCGATAGAGGCCCACGGTCAGCACCGTCATCAGGCTGGTGCGCAGCGCCAGGCCGAACAGCCGCCCCCTTCGGCCTGCATATTCGGTCTGAAGGACGCCGAACGCCATGGCTCAGGTGAACCGGTTGTCCCGCGGAAAGCCGCGCGGCGCCATGCGGCCCGCGCCGGCCCGCTTGCCGAGCCATTCGCGCAGGTCGCTCTGGGTGCGGGTGCGGCCTGCCGGATCGCGCCAGCTGAGCCCGTCGGCCAGGGTGAAGGTAGTGGCGTCCGACAGCCCGCCATCCTTGTATTTCTGCAATCGCACCCCCTTGCCTCGTGTCATTTCGGGCAGTTCCGACAGCGGAAAGATCAGCACCTTGCGGTTTTCACCCACGCAGGCCACGTGATCGCCCTCCACCGGCCGGCACACCCTGGCGCGCACCCCCTCGCGGAGGTTGAGCACCTGCTTGCCGGCGCGGGTCTGGGCCAGCACCTCGTCTTCCGCCGCGATGAACCCGTCCCCCGCCGAAGACGCCAGCAGCAGCCGGCGCCCGGGGCGGTGGATGAACAGGGCCACGATCTCGGCCTCGTTGGGCAGGTCCACCATCAGGCGCACCGGCTCGCCCATGCCGCGCCCGCCGGGCAGACTGGCCGCGGGAATGGTGTAGAACCGCCCGTTGGAGCCGAACAGCAGAAGCTTGTCGGTGGTCTCGGCATGGAAGATGAAACGCCCCTCGTCGCCATCCCTGAACTTGAGCTTCTGCGCCGGGTCGATGTGGCCCTTCATGGCCCTGATCCAGCCCATCTTCGAGCACACCACGGTGATCGGCTCGCGCTCGATCATCGCCTCGAGGGGCACCTCCTCCACCTCTTCGGCCTCGGCGAACCGGGTGCGCCGGGCGCCGCCCTCGTAACCGGGGCCGAACCTCTTCTTCGTCTCGCGCAGCTCATCGGCGATCCGCCCCCACTGCAGGGTGTCGCTCTCCAGCAGGTCCTCCAGCGCGGCGCGCTCTTCCATCAGGGCGTCGCGCTCCTCCAGCAGGGCCAGCTCTTCCAGCCGGCGCAGGGCGCGCAGGCGCATGTTCAGAATCGCCTCGGCCTGCACCTCCGTGAGAGAGGGCTCTGCCCCGGCCGGCGGCTCCGAACCGGCCAGCAGCGCCGGGCGCATATAGTCGGCCTCGGAGGTGGCGCGGGGATGTTCGGCCGACCAGTCCTCGAACATCAGTGCCGTCTTCGGATCGTCGTCATAGCGGATGATGTCGATCACCCGATCGAGGTTGAGGAAGGCGACGATGAACCCCTCCAGCACCTCGAGCCGGTGGTCGATCTTCGCCATGCGGTGGCGCGAACGGCGCAGCAGCACCTCTCGGCGGTGATCGAGAAAGGCGCGCAGAACCTCCTTGAGGCTGCACACCCTGGGCGTCAGCCCGTCGATCAGCACGTTCATGTTGAGCGAAAAGCGCACCTCCAGATCCGAGTTGCGAAACAGCGCCCCCATCAGCATGTCGGGGTCCACGTTGCGCGAGCGCGGCTCCAGCACGATGCGGATATCGTCGGCGCTTTCATCGCGCACATCGGCCAGCAGCGGCACCTTGCGGGTCTGGATCAGCTCGGCCAGCTTCTCGATCAGCTTCGACTTCTGCACCTGATAGGGAATCTCGGTAACCACGATCTGCCACTGGCCGCGGCCCAGATCCTCCTTTTCCCAGCTGGCGCGCAGGCGGAAGGCGCCGCGCCCGGTGCGGTAGGCTTTCGCGATGTTCTCGCGCGGCTCCACGATCACCCCGCCGGTAGGGAAATCGGGGCCGGGTATGTAGTTGAGCAGGGTGTCGTCGCGGGCATCGGGCGCCCTGATGAGGTGCAGGCAGGCGTCTACCAGCTCGGCGATGTTGTGCGGCGGAATGTTGGTGGCCATGCCCACCGCGATGCCGCTCGCGCCATTGGCCAGCAGGTTGGGAAAAGCCGCCGGCAGCACCACCGGCTCGCGCAGGGTGCCGTCGTAGTTGTCGCGGAAATCGACGGCATCCTCGTCAAGCCCCTCCAGCAGCGCCTCGGCGGCGATGGTCAGCCGCGCCTCGGTGTAGCGGCTGGCGGCGGGGTTGTCGCCGTCGATGTTGCCGAAGTTGCCCTGCCCGTCCACCAGCGGGTAGCGCACGTTGAAATCCTGCGCCAGCCGCGCCATCGCATCATAGATCGCGGCGTCGCCGTGCGGATGGTAGTTGCCCATCACGTCGCCCGAGATCTTGGCCGACTTGCGAAACCCTCCGCCCGGGCTCAGCCGCAGCTCGCGCATGGCATAAAGGATGCGCCGGTGCACCGGCTTGAGCCCGTCGCGGGCATCGGGCAGCGCCCGGTGCATGATGGTGGAAAGCGCATAGGTCAGGTAGCGCTCGCCAATGGCGCGGCGCAGCGGTTCTGACACTTCCTTGGGGTGGGCGCCCGGCTCGTCGGTGATATCGTTCATGGGGTGGTGATAGCCGCGGGGCGCGGCGGGGTAAAGAATCCTTCGCGCCCCGGCGCCGTCGTGAATTGAGATTGCCGGACAGAGCGATTAGGCTTCCATCCGGCAGGAAAGCAGGCACGGGAGCGATCCATGACAGGCGGCACGGTTCTCATCACCGGGTGTTCCTCGGGCATAGGCCATGACGCGGCACATGCGCTGGCGCGGCGCGGCTGGCGCGTCTTCGCCACCTGCCGCAAGGAGGAAGACTGCGCGCGCCTGCGTGAGCAGGGGCTGGAGAGCTTCCGGCTCGATTACGAGGACGAGGCCTCCGTCGCCGAGGCCGTGCAGGAGACGCTGGAACGCACCGGGGGCAGGCTGGATGCGCTCTACAACAACGGCGCCTATGCCATCCCCGGCGCAGTGGAGGACATCCCGCGCGGCGCCCTGCGGGCGATCTTCGAGGCCAACCTGTTCGGCTGGCACGACCTGACGCGCCGGGTGATCCCGGTGATGCGGGCCCAGGGGCACGGGCGGATCGTGAACTGCTCTTCGGTGCTGGGGCTGGTGACGATGCGCTGGCGCGGCGCCTATGTTTCCACCAAGTTCGCGCTGGAGGGGCTTACCGACACCCTGCGGCTGGAGATGAAGGGCACCGGCATCCATGTGGCGCTGATCGAACCGGGGCCGATCACCTCGCGCATCCGGGAAAACGCCATCATCCAGTTCGAGAAATGGATCGACTGGAAGAACTCCGCCCGCGCCGAGGAATATCGCGCCAGCCTGCTCCGGCGGCTCTACGAGAAAACCGGCCCCGACCCGTTCGAGCGGCCTCCCTCGGCGGTGACGGCCAGGCTGATCCACGCGCTGGAATCGCCCCGCCCCCGCCCGCGCTATTACGTGACCACCCCGACCTACGCCATGGGCGCGCTGCGCCGTCTTCTGCCCACCCGCGCCCTCGACTGGCTCATCTCGAAAAGCTGAGGATACCACGCGCAGCCCTGTTCGCCTCAGGCGAAATGCGGTTGACCTGAACATCAGAAAGGAACCCGGACATGCTTCAGGACCCCCTCTTTCTTCTCACGGCGGCAGCAGTTTTCGCGGTGCTGATCATCCTGATGATCGGCGTCGTGGGCTTCGCGCTGGGCGGCGAGTTCAATCGCAAGCACGCAAACCGCCTCATGCGGCTGCGGGTCATTGCCCAGGCGGTTGCGGTCGTCCTGATCGTGACCTTCGTCGTGGTGCGCCAGGGAGGCTGAGATGGTCGTCCTCAACCGGATCTACACCCGCACCGGCGACAGCGGCGAAACCGCTCTGGGCAACGGCGCGCGGGTGCCCAAGCACGACCTGCGGGTCGAGGCCTACGGCACGGTGGATGAAACCAATGCCGCCACGGGCCTTGCCCGGCTGCATGCGCAGG
>WFPZ01000282.1 GCA_015487335.1 Paracoccaceae bacterium | reverse complement strand
GCGTCCGATCAGGATGCCTGCGACCCGGGCGAGATCGTCATCAAGTTCAGCCACGTCACCAACGCCGACAAGCACCCCAAGGGGATTGCCGCCTCGCTGCTGGCCAAGCGGGTGAACGAGGAGATGGACGGCAAGGCCTGCATGCAGGTGTTCCCCAACTCCACGCTCTACAATGACAACCAGGTGCTCGAGGCGATGCTGCAGGGCGACGTGCAGATGGCCGCGCCCTCGCTTTCGAAGTTCGAGCAGTTCACCAAGAAGTTCCGCATCTTCGACCTGCCCTTCATGTTCAAGAACATCGACGCGGTCGATGCCTTCCAGGCCTCCGAGGCCGGGCAGGCGCTGAAGGAGAGCATGGTGCGCCGCGGCCTGCTGGGGCTGGCCTTCTGGCACAACGGCATGAAGCAGTTCTCGGCCAACCGTCCGCTGCTCGAGCCCGAGGACGCCAGGGGGCTGAAGTTCCGCGTGCAGCCCTCGGAGGTGCTGATCGCGCAGATGGAGGCGCTGGGCGCCAGCCCGCAGCCGATGGCCTTCTCCGAGGTCTACGGCGCGCTGCAGACCGGCGTCGTGGACGGCCAGGAAAACACCTGGTCCAACATCTACGGCAAGAAGTTCTTCGAGGTGCAGGACGGCGTGACCGAAACCAACCACGGCATCATCGACTACCTGGTGGTGACCTCCGTGGAGTGGTGGGAAGGGCTGCCCGATGACGTGCGCACCCAGCTCAAGCAGATCATCGACGAGGTGACTGAGACCCGCAACAAGGAGGCCTTCGCCGTCAACGAGGCCGCCAAGCAGGCGATCATCGATGCCGGCGGCGTGATCCGCACCCTCACCCCCGAACAGCGCCAGCGCTGGGTCGATGCCATGAAGCCGGTGTGGGAGAAGTTCAAGGACGACGTCGGCCAGGAGAACATCGACGCGATCCAGGAGATCAACGCCAGGATGTAGGCCACAGGCCATCGGCCTGAACGATACCGGCCCGGGGCGTGTGCACCTGCGCGCGTGCACGCCCCGGGCGCTTCGGAACGCGGGGCCCGGAATACGGGCATGCCGACAGGGGAGGGCGAGATGAGCGGACACGGCAGATACGTGCCGAAGTCCCGTCTGGGACGCATCGTCAACAGTTTCGAGGAAAACGCGATCGCGCTGCTGCTGGGGCTGATGGTCACGCTGACCTTCGTCAACGTGGTGGCCCGTTACGTGTTCAACTCCACCGTCATCTGGGGGCTCGAGGCAACGCTGGTGCTGTTTGCCTGGCTGGTGCTGTTCGGGGTCAGCTATGCCGTCAAGATCGGGGCGCATCTGGGGGTGGACGCGCTGCTCAACGCGGTGTCCTCGCCGGTTCGCCGGCTGCTTGCCCTGGCTTCGGCGCTGGCCTTCCTGGCCTATACCCTTCTGCTGCTCAAGGGGGCGTGGGATTTCTGGGCGCCGTTTGCCAACCTGCCGCCGACCACGGGGCGCTGGTTTCCCACCGGTTTCGAGGACATGAAGCCCTGGGACTATCGCGGCTACGTGCCGGTGGAGACCATCCCGATCCCCGAATTCATGCGTCCGTTCCTGGAGTGGCTGCTGCTGTTCGAGGGTGACGAACCGTTCGAGAAACTGCCGATCGTCATTCCCTACATGATCGTGCCTGTGGGCGTGGCGCTGCTGCTGTTTCGGGTGATCCAGGCCACGGTGCGGCTGATGCGGGGAGAGATCAACTCCATGATCGCCAGCCACGAGGCCGAAGACGCGGTGGAGGAACTCTCCGCCAGAAGCTCGGGGGAGGGCTGAGCCATGGATGTCGCACTTCTTTTCGCCATGGTGGTGGGCCTTCTGATGATCGGCGTGCCGATTGCGGTGTCGCTCGGCCTGTCGTCGATGATCTTCCTGCTGGTCTTCTCCGACACCTCGCTGGCCTCGATCGCCCGCGCCCTCTACCAGGCGATGGCCGGGCATTACACGCTGCTGGCCATTCCCTTCTTCATCCTTGCCTCCTCCTTCATGTCGACGGGGGGCGTGGCGCGGCGGATCATCCGCTTCTCGATCGCCTGCGTGGGGCATCTGCGCGGCGGGCTGGCGATTGCCGGGGTGTTCGCCTGCATGCTGTTTGCCGCACTTTCGGGCTCGTCGCCGGCCACGGTTGTGGCGATCGGCTCGATCGTGATCGCGGCGATGAAACAGGCCGGCTACACCAAGGAATTCGCCGCCGGAGTGATCTCCAACGCCGGCACGCTGGGGATCCTCATCCCGCCTTCCATCGTGATGGTCGTCTATGCCTCGGCCACCGATGTCTCGGTGGGGCGGATGTTCCTCGCCGGGGTGATCCCGGGCACGCTCGCGGGGCTGATGCTGATGGTCACCATCTACATCTTCGCCCGCATCCGCAACATGCCGAAGGGCAAGTGGCAGGGCTGGGGCGAGATCGCGGCCTCCTTCTCCGAGGCCTTCTGGGGGCTGATGCTGATCGCCATCATCATGGTCGGCATCTACGGGATTCCGGGGCTGACGGGGGCCATCTTCACCCCCACCGAAGCCGCGGCGGTGGCGTCCGTCTATGCCTTCGTGATTGCCCTGTTCGTCTATCGCGACATCGGGCCTCTTGCCGCGCGCGAGGGCGAGGACCGGCCGCGCAGCCTGCTGCAAAAGCCCTCGGCGCTGGTCACCGCCATCTTCCACCGCGATACCCGCGACACCCTTCTGGAGGCCGGCAAGCTGACCATCACGCTGATGTTCATCATCGCCAACGCGCTGATCCTCAAGCAGGTCCTGACCGATCAGCAGGTTCCCCAGCAGATCGCCTCGGCCATGCTCTCGGCCGGGTTCGGGCCGGTGATGTTCCTGGTGGCGGTCAACATCATCCTGCTGATCGGCGGCCAGTTCATGGAGCCCTCGGGGCTGATCGTCATCGTGGCGCCGCTGGTCTTTCCGATCGCCATCGAGCTGGGGATCGACCCGATCCACCTCGGCATCATCATGGTGGTGAACATGGAGATCGGCATGATCACCCCGCCGGTGGGTCTCAACCTGTTCGTGACCTCGGGGGTGGCGGGGATGCCGATGATGCGGGTGGTTCAGGCGGCGCTGCCGTTTCTGGCGGTGCTCTTCGTGTTCCTGATCATGGTCACCTACATCCCGTGGCTGTCCACCTACCTGCCGACCCTGCTGATGGGGCCGGAGGTGATCACGAAATAGCCCCCTTGCGGGCAAACGCGCAAAAGGCCGGGCCGCGCTCCGCCGCCCGGCCTTCTCCGTCGAGGCTCGCGCTTCAACTCTTGCCGGATCCGCTCTCGTCGGAGCAGGTCCTTATGCCCAGCAGCGTGTAGACCGGACAGCTGCCGATCAGGCCGGTGACCAGCGGGATGATCCCCAGCAGGAAGGCCCAGCGGTAACTGGCTTCGGGATAGACGAAATAGCCCACCAGAAGGGCCAGCCCGAGGATGACCCTCAGGATGCGGTCGATCGTGCCTTCGTTCTTCTTGAGCATGACAGCCTCCATTCGGTCGCGAAACGAATCGCCTGTCGGAGAACGATAGGGGAGGCCGGCGCGAAACTGTGTGACCTGGTCACACAGAAGGATTCACGGAGAAGGGGCCTCGGCCATGCGCCGCAGCGCGTCCCGGTCGAGGATGTGCACGCGGCCGCGTTCCAGCGCCACCACCCCGGCCGCGGCCAGCCGCTCCAGCCGGCGCGAGATCACCTCCCGGGCAGAGCCGATGGCGGTGGCCAGATCCTGGTGGGTGGCCCGCACCACGCCGTCCTCGGCGCGCCTCAGCAGGGCCTGCGCCAGGCGGGTTTCGACCGGCTGGAACGACATGATCTCAAGCAGCCGCATGGTGGCCTGCATGCGCGCGGCAAGGGCCGCGAAGACCAGCCGGCGGAACCGGGCGGAACTGTCCAGCAGGGCCAGGAAATCGCTGCGCGGCAGCAGGACGATGCGGCAGGGGCCTTCGGCGACGGCCTCGGCCGAATAGTGATCATCGCCGCCCAGCAGGCCGAGGGTGGACTGGATGCAGGCCTCGCCGGGGGTGACATCGTAAAGCAGGATGTCGCGCCCGGTGGGGCCGGCCAGGCGCACCTCGACCCGGCCCTCCAGCACGATGACATAGCCCTTCACCGCGTCCCCGGGATGAAAGAGCGAGGCCCCCGCGGGCACGTCCATGGGGCTGTGGCGCTCCAGCCGGCCGCGCGCCGCCTCGTCCAGCGAGGCCAGCTCGGGCGCTGCGGCCGTCCAGCCCGGGGGGGAGGTCATCCGCGCCCGCGCTTTTCGAACCGCGGCAGCATGGCCGAGAAATCCATCCCCCTGCCGCCTTCGTGTTCGACGAAGCGTTCGTAAAGCTCTGCCGCCGCCTGGCCCATCGGGGTGTCGGCATCGGCCGCCTCGGCCGCCTGCTGGGCAAGGCGCAGATCCTTGAGCATCAGCTCGGCGGCAAAGCCCGGCTTGTAGCCGTTGTCGGCCGGAGAGCTGGCGCCGATCCCGGGGGCGGGGGTGTAGGCGTTCATCACCCAGCTGTAGCCCGAGGAGGTGGAAACCACGTCATACATCTTCTGGCGGTCGAGCCCCAGCTTGTCGGCCAGCGCGAAGGCCTCGCAGGTGGCGATCATGGTGACCCCGAGAATCATGTTGTTGCAGATCTTGGCCGCCTGGCCGTTGCCCGAGGGGCCGCAATGCACCGCCTTCTGGCCCATCACCTCGAACAGCGGGGCGGCCTTGGCAAAGGCCTCCTCGCTGCCGCCGGCCATGAAGGTGAGCGTGCCGGCCTGCGCGCCTCCCACGCCGCCCGAAACCGGGGCGTCCAGCGGCAGAAGGCCCGCGGCTTCGGCCTGCTCGGCCACCGCGCGGGCGCTTTCCACGTCGACGGTGGAGCAGTCGAGGAACACCGCGCCCTTGTTCATCGCGGGGATGATCTCGTCGGCGACCGCGCGCAGGATCTCGCCGTTCGGCAGCATGGTGATCACCACCTCGCGCCCGGCCGCGGCCTCGGCGGCGCTGGCGGCGGGGGTGACGCCCTCGGGGCAGGGGGCGGCGACATCGAAACCCGTCACCTCATGGCCCGCCTTCGCGAGGTTCGCCGCCATCGGCGCGCCCATGTTGCCCAGACCGATAAATCCGACTTTCATCTTTCTTCCTCCTGCAGGTTCAGCTCGTCAGCCCCGAGCGGCGCGAGCATGCGCTCCACCTCGCCCTCCGTGACCGCATCGAGGGCCGCATGGCGCCATTTCGGTTTGCGGTCCTTGTCGATGATCGCGGCGCGGATGCCCTCGACGAAATCGCCCGCCTCGGCCGAGCGGTAGGTGAACCGGTATTCCTGCACCAGGGCTGCCTCGATGCTGTCGGCGATGCGCGAACGATGGATCAGTTCGACGGTGCAGGCAACCGAAAGCGGGCATTGCCGGGCGAGGGTGTCCAGCGCCTTGCCGGCGAATTCGTCTTCGCCGTGGCGCAGCGAGAAGAGGATGTCGTGGATGGTGGCGCCGGCGAAATGGGCGTCCACCTGCGGCTGCAGCGCCGCCAGGGGGCTTTCGGGCGCGGGCCGGGCGGCGCGTTCGATCAGCGCGGGGTCGCCGCTTTCCTCGAGCGCCCCGATCAGGGCCGGCCAGTCTGCCCGGGGGATGAAATGATCGGCGAAGCCCGCGAGGATCGCATCGCCCGGCCCCATCCGCGTGCCGGTGGTGCCGAGATATTCCCCCAGCCGCCCCGGCGCGCGCGCCAGCAGCAGCGAGCCGCCCACGTCGGGCACCAGGCCGATGCCGCATTCGGGCATGGCGATCTGGCTGTTTTCGCCGACGATCCGGTGCGAGCCGTGGCAGGAAACGCCGACGCCGCCGCCCATGGTGAAGCCCTGCATGAAGGCGACGTAAGGCTT
>WFPZ01000281.1 GCA_015487335.1 Paracoccaceae bacterium | reverse complement strand
TGGCCGCACCGGCAGGGGTTGGCCGCAGCCAGCAGCAGGAAGCGGCAGGGGTAACGTACATGGGCATTGGCCCGGCTGACCACCACCTCGCCGGTCTCGATCGGCTGGCGCAGGGTTTCCAGCACCGGGCGGGGAAATTCGGGCAGCTCGTCGAGGAACAGCACCCCGTTGTGGGCCAGCGAGATTTCTCCCGGTCGGGCCCCCTTGCCGCCGCCCACGATCGCCGCCATCGAGGCGGTGTGGTGGGGCTCTCGAAAGGGGCGGCTGCGGATGATCCCCGTTTCGTCGAGCAGCCCCGAGAGCGAGTGGATCATCGAGGTTTCCAGCGCCTCGGCCGCGCTCAGCGGCGGCAGGATGCCGGGCATGCGGGCGGCCAGCATCGACTTGCCCGAGCCCGGCGGCCCGGTCATCAGCAGGTGGTGACGGCCTGCGGCGGAAATCTCCAGCGCCCGCTTGGCCCGCTCCTGCCCCTTCACGTCGCGCAGGTCGCGGACAACAGAGGGCGGGCCAACCTCGCCCGGCAGCGCGGGAGAGATCGGCGCGGCGGCGGTGAAATGGCCGATCACCTCGGCCAGCGAGGCGGCGGCCAGCACCTGGGTTGCCCCCACCCAGGCCGCTTCGGCGCCGCAGGGCCGGGGGCAGACAAGCGCCCGGCCCTCCTCGGCCGCCGCCATGGCCGCAGGCAGGGCGCCGGCCACCGCCACCAGCGTTCCGTCCAACGACAGTTCGCCCAGCGCCACCGTCAGTTCCACCTCCTCGGGGGGCAGGATGCCGATCGCGGCCAGCAGCGCCATGGCCACCGGCAGGTCGAAATGCGAACCTTCCTTGGGCATGTCTGCGGGCGAGAGATTGACGGTGATGCGCTTGGAGGGCAGGGCGATGGAAAGCGCCGAGAGCGCGGCGCGCACCCGTTCGCGCGCCTCGGACACCGCCTTGTCGGGCAGGCCGACGATGGCAAAGGAGGGCAAGCCGGGCGCCAGCGCGCATTGTACCTCGACCATCCGCGCCTCGATCCCCTCGAATGCCACCGTATGGGCGCGCGCCACCATCAGCGCCTCCGTTGCCAACCTTGGTTAACGGCTACGTCACATGAGTTTACGAAAGGTAAAGACGGCCCTTCATCTTGCACGAAATACTCTCGCGCGGCAGGCGCCACCGGCCTTCCGGGCCGGCGGTTTGTTCCCCAGGGCCTGCGCTCACGGCAGCAGATTGATCGGCCCGATCACGGGCGGCTCGCCAAGCCTGATCCGGGTGACCGACAGGTTGTCGATCCGCTGTCCCAGCGCCTCTTGCGGCGTCATCCGCAGCGCCCTCTGCACCTGGGTGAGGATCACCGCGAAATGCGCCACCGCCACGATATGCCGTCCGGCATGGCGGGCGGCCAGTTCGTCGACCGCGGCCTGCACCCGGGCGGCCAGATCTTCCCAGCTTTCGCCGCCGGGCGGGCGCACCGTGCCGGGGCGCTCGGTGAAGGCGCGGGCAAGTTCGGGGTGGCTGCGCTCCACCTCGGCAAAGGGCTTGGCCTCCCATTCCCCGAAATGCATCTCGCGCAGCCGCGCCTCGTGGTCCAGCCGTGGGCGCGCGCCCTGGATGGCATCGGCGGTGGCCACCGCGCGGGTGAGATCGGAGGAGACCACCACCGCATCCCGGGGCAGGTGGTCGCGCAGCCGTGCCAGCCGTTCGGTATCGGAAAGATCGGCCGGCAGGTCCGTCCAGCCCACCAGTCCTCTGGCATGGGTGGGGCCGTGGCGCACCCACCAGAAGGTGGTCATGCCAGCCCCTCCGGAAGCGTGCCCTTGAGCACCAGCGGCAGCCCGGCGATCACCGTCACCACCAGCCCGGCCCGTGCCGCCAGCCGCTGGTTGAGCAGCCCCTGCTCGTCGCGAAAGCGCCGCGCCAGTGCGTTTTCCGGAACGATGCCCATCCCCGCCTCGCCCGAGACCACCACCACCCGCGCCGGGCAGGCGCCCAGCGCGTCCTCCAGCGCGGCCGCTTCGGCGGCGATGTCCGAGCCGTTCAGCAGGTGGTTGCTCAGCCACAGGCTGGCGCAGTCCAGCAGCACCGTCTGCCCCTCGCGCAGGCCGCCCAGCACGGAGGCGACGGCCCGGGGCTCTTCTATGGTGCGCCAGCCGGGGCCGCGCGCGGCCCTGTGGCGGGCGATCCTTTCGGCCATCTCCTCGTCCAGCCCCTGGCCGGTGGCGAGGTAGATCTTCTCGCCGCCGCTCAGCGCCACCAGCCGCTCGGCCAGGGCCGACTTGCCGGAGCGCGCGCCGCCGAGAACCAGTGAGAGCCTGGGGAACATGGATCACGCCGCGAATTGTCTTCGTCCCGTCGGTGATTAGCAGCCCATCGGCGGCGATGAAAGCCGTGGCGCGTGCCGAAACGGTTGAGTTCCGCCCTCACGGCCCCTAGACATTTCCCATGCTTGCGGGAAAACGCATATTGCTGATCATCGGCGGCGGCATCGCCGCCTTCAAGGCGCTGGAGCTGATCCGCCGCCTGCGCGAGCAGGGCGCCACCGTCACCCCGGTGCTGACCCGGGCGGGGGAAGAGTTCGTCACCCCTCTGTCCGCCGCCGCCCTGGCCGGGCAGAAGGCCTGGCGCGACCTGTTCGATCTCACCGACGAGGCCGAGATGGGCCATATCGAGCTGTCGCGCGCCGCCGATCTGGTGGTGGTGGCGCCGGCGACCGCCGATCTGATGGCCAAGATGGCCCACGGGCTGGCCAACGATCTGGCCTCCACCCTGCTGCTGGCCACCGACAAGAGGGTTCTGGTGGCCCCGGCCATGAACGTGCGCATGTGGGAACATCCCGCCACCCGGCGCAACGTGGAAACCCTGCGCGGCGACGGGGTGCTGTTTGCCGGCCCCGACGAGGGCGAGATGGCCTGCGGCGAATACGGCCCCGGGCGCATGGCCGAGCCGGAGGCGATCGTGGAGGCGGTCGTCGCGGCGCTGCGGGATGGGCCCTTGCGGGGGCGGCACGTGCTTGTCACCTCCGGTCCCACGCACGAGCCCATCGATCCGGTGCGCTACATTGCCAACCGCTCTTCCGGTGCGCAGGGCGCGGCGCTCGGGCGGGCGCTTGCGGCGCTTGGGGCGGATGTCACGTTCGTCACCGGCCCGGCCAGCGTGCCCCCGCCCGAAGGCGTGCGGGTGGTGCGGGTGGAAACCGCGCGCGAGATGCTGGAGGCGGTGCGCCAGGCGCTGCCGGCCGATGCCGCCGTCTTTGCCGCCGCCGTGGCCGACTGGCGGGTGGCGGCCGGGAGCGGCTCGAAGATCAAGAAGGAAACCGGCGGCGCGCCGCCCGAAATCGCCCTGGCCGAAAACCCCGACATCCTGGCCACGGTGGCGGCCATGAAGACAGGCCGTCCGGCGCTGGTGGTGGGATTTGCCGCCGAGACCGACGAGGTGATCGCCAATGCCGCCGCCAAGCGCCTGCGCAAGGGCTGCGACTGGATCGTCGCCAATGACGTAAGCCCTGGCACCGGCATCATGGGCGGGCGGGAAAACGCGGTGACCCTGATCACCGCCGAGGGGGCCGAGGAATGGCCGCGCATGTCCAAGGAGCAGGTGGCCGGGCGGCTGGCGGCGCGTATCGCCGAGGCGCTGGCAGGCGGAGGGGCGTAGATGTCCGTGCAGGGAAAAGGGGTGCGCGTAACCGTCAGGATCATGCGCGAGGAGGGCGCCGATCCGGCGGTGCCGCTGCCGGCCTATGAAAGCGCGGGCGCGGCGGGGGCCGATCTGCGCGCCAATCTGCCCCCGGCCCGGCGCGGCAGCGGGGTGACGCTGCCGCCGGGGGGGCGGGCGCTGATCCCCACCGGGCTGCGGGTGGCCATCCCCGAAGGCCATGAGATGCAGATCCGCCCGCGTTCGGGCCTGGCGCTGAAGCACGGGGTGACGCTGGCCAACAGCCCCGGCACCATCGACAGCGACTACCGCGGGCCGCTGGGGGTGATCCTGCTCAATCTCGGCGATGCCCCCTTTGTCGTGGCCCATGGCGAGCGCATCGCCCAGGCGGTGATCGCTCCGGTGGCGCGGGCGGAATTTGCCGCCGTCGCCGCGCTTGACGAAACCGCCCGCGGCAGCGGCGGCTTCGGGTCCACCGGGCGCGGCTGATGCTCTGGTTCCTGATTGCCGCCGCTGCCGTCTGGGGGCTGGGCCGCCTGATGAAGGCGCCGCATTTCGCCCGCTGGACGATGATCGGCATCCTCTATCTGGGCGTGGTGTTGGCCGTGGCCCTGCTGCCCGCCGGCAACCCGCTTCGCGTGGCCCTCGGCGCCAGCCTGGCCGAATGGCTGATGGTCGGCGTCTTCGCGGCGTTGATCTGGGGCTATGTCGCGGTTCTGCGCCGGCTGAAGGCGCGGGCGGCCCGAAATGCGCCCAAACGGCCCGAGCGGCTGTTTTCCGACACCGAACTGGAGCGCTACGCCCGCCACATCGTGCTGCGCGAGCTGGGCGGGCCGGGGCAGAAGCGGCTCAAGGAGGCGAAGGTTCTGGTG
>WFPZ01000280.1 GCA_015487335.1 Paracoccaceae bacterium | reverse complement strand
GGGCCGCACCGGCCCGGCCCGTCGTTGCCCGGTCGTGCTCAGCCGTTGGGGATGATCACGATCTCCACCCGCCGGTTCTGAGCCCGGCCCTCGGGGGTGAGGTTGGTGGCGATCGGGTCGTCCTCGCCGCGCCCGATGGTGGCGATTCGCCACGAGGGGACGCCATTGGCGATCAGGATCGCGGCCACCGCGTTGGCCCGGCCCAGCGAGAGTTCGCGGTTGTAGGCGGCCGGTCCGGTGTTGTCGGTGTGCCCGATCACCTGCACGGTGGAGTTCGGGTAGCGCTGCAGATGTGCGGCCAGGGCGGCCAGATCCTGGCGCAGGTCCGGGCGCACCTCGGTGCTGTCGGTGGCGAACAGGATGTCGTCGGGCATGCGCACGACCAGCTCGCTGCCGGTGTTGATGATCTGCACCCGGTCGTCGCCGATGCTCTGCTGAAGCTCGGCGGCCTGGGCATCCAGCGCGGTGCCGATCAGCCCGCCGGCGATGCCTCCGATGATGGCCCCGGTCACGGCCTTGCTTCTTTGCTGTTTGGCGTTGTTTCCGGTGAGCAGCCCCCACACGGCTCCGGTGGCGGCGCCGATGGCGGCACCTTCCTGGGCACGGTTCTCGAAGCCGCCGGTGCAGGCCGAAAGGACGAACAGCGATGCGGTGGCGGCGAGTACGGGTTTCTTCATGACAATCATGGCAGTCCTCGACAAGTTGGCCCAGCTTTGGTTGTTCTTACGCGTGGATTGCCTCCACTTGCAAAGGCAAGCAGACGCCTATCGGCGGAAAACTGCAAGCACAATCACGTGCCGGTTTCGGCGCGCGCGCTTTCCCAGGCGAGCATGGCGCGCTTGACGGGCAGCCCCCAGTGATAGCCGCCCAGGGCGCCCGACTTGCGCAGCACCCGGTGGCAGGGGATCAGCCAGCCGATGGGGTTGCGCCCCACCGCGGTGCCCACGGCGCGCACCGCGCGGGGGTTGCCGATGGCGCGGGCGATCTCTGCATAGGTGGTGACCCGGCCCGGCGGAATGGCCATGAGCGCCCCCCAGACCCTGATCTGGAACGGCCCGCCGATCAGCTGCAGCCGAGCCTCGCCGTGACGGGAAAAGGCGGCCTCGACCCAAGGAGCGAGGCGCTGCGGGGCATGGGTGTAGCGCGCCTCGGGCCAGCGCCCGGCGAGATCGTCGAAGGTGGCGCTTTCGCTGATCTCGGCGGCGAAGGCCAGCCCGCACAGCCCGCGTGCGGTGCCCATGGCCAGCGCCGGTCCGAAGGGGCTGTGGAACCAGCCCCATGAAATTTCCAGCCCCCTCCCCTTGCGGGCGTGTTCGCCGGGGCTCATGGCCTCCCATTTCACGAACAGGTCGTGAAGCCGTCCCGGCCCCGAAAGCCCCGGTGCATGGGCGGTTTCCAGAGTGGTGAAGCGCTCGGCCAGCAGGCGGCGGGCATGGTCGAGGGCGAGATACTGCTGATAGCGCTTGGGGCTCACCCCGACCCAGGCAGAGAACAGCCGCTGGAAATGCGCCGGGCTCATGTTCAGCCGGGCGGCGAGATCCTCCAGGCGCAGCGGCTCGGGGCTGGCGTCGATCGCCTCGATGGCGCGGCGCATCACCTGGTAGTGGTAGCTGCTTTCGGCGGGGGTATCCGTCACGTTTTCGGTCACGTCCTTGTGCATGCCCCGAACCTACCCGATTGCCTGCAGCCGTCGATCCGATTCTTGCGCATGCGTTCGCGGCAGGGCATACCGGCGCGCATGGCAAAGCAGATGGATTACCACGCGCTGCACGAGGTCTTCTCCCGGTTTCAGGCTTCGGAGCCGGAACCCCGGGGCGAGCTGAAGCACACCAACGCCTTCACCCTGCTGGTGGCGGTGGTGCTTTCCGCGCAGGCCACCGATGCCGGGGTCAACAAGGCCACCGCCGGCCTGTTCAAGGTGGCCGACACGCCGGAAAGGATGCTTGAGCTCGGCGAAGAGGGGCTGACCGAATACATCAGGACCATCGGCCTGTTCCGCCAGAAGGCGAAGAACGTGATCAGGCTTTCGCGCATCCTGGTGGAGGAATACGGCGGGCGGGTGCCCTCGTCGCGGGCGGCCTTGCAGGCGCTGCCCGGGGTGGGGCGCAAGACCGCCAATGTGGTGCTCAACATCTGGTTCCATTACCCGGCCCAGGCGGTGGATACCCATATCTTCCGGGTCGGCAACCGC
>WFPZ01000279.1 GCA_015487335.1 Paracoccaceae bacterium | reverse complement strand
TTCGACAGCGCCACCCGCGATGTCGATTTCGCCGGCATGATGGAGGATCTGGCCGGCGTGAAGGCCGGCGACGTGGTGCTGCTGCACGGTTGCTGCCACAACCCCACCGGGGCCAACCTCACCCTCGACCAGTGGCGCGAGGTGGTGCAGCTGCTGGAAAGAACTGGCGCGGTGCCCCTGATCGACATCGCCTATCAGGGCTTCGGCGACGGGCTGGAGGAAGACGCCGCCGCCACCCGGCTGGTGGCCTCGAGCCTGCCCGAGGTGCTGATCGCGGCCAGCTGCTCGAAGAACTTTGGCATCTACCGCGAGCGCGCCGGGCTGCTGATGGCCATCGCTCCCGACAGTGGCACCCGGCCCGTCACCCAGGGCACCCTGGCCTTCCTGAACCGGCAGAACTTCTCCTTCCCGCCGGACCACGGGGCGCGGGTGGTGTCGACGATCCTCGATGACGAGGCCCTGCGCGCCGACTGGCAGGCGGAACTGGAAGGGATGCGCCAGGGCATGCTGAAGCTGCGCGAACAGCTGGCCGCCGAACTGCGCCAGCGCACCAACTCGGAGCGGTTCGATTTCATCGCCCGCCACCGCGGAATGTTCTCGCGAATCGGCGCAAGCCCCGAGCAGGTGCGCCGGATGCGCGAAGAGCACGGCATCTACATGGTGGGCGACAGCCGGATCAATATCGCCGGGCTGAACGAGAAAACGGTGCCCGTTCTGGCCGAGGCCATGGTGGCCGTGGGCGTCTGAGTGCCGCGCGGCCGCCGCGCTCAGGCCATCTGCAACGGTTCAGGAAAGAAAAAGCCCGGGCGCTTGCACGCCCGGGGAGTTTGTCCGGGCCGGCAGGAAGGCAGCCGGCCCGATGTTATGCGGTTGGCTCTCACTCGTGGTAGGCAGCCTCGCCGTGCACGGCCAGGTCCAGGCCCTCGCGCTCCACTTCCTCGCTGACGCGCAGGCCGATCACCATGTCGATGACCTTGAGGATGACGAAGGATGCGATACCGCCCCAGATGATGGTGATGACGACCGCCTTGATCTGGATCCAGGTCTGCATCGCCATGGTCACGCCATCGCCGTATCCGATGCCGCCCAGCGCGGCGGAGGTGAAGATGCCGGTGCCGACCGCGCCGACGATGCCGCCGATGCCATGGCAGCCGAACACGTCGAGGCTGTCATCGTAGCCAAAGGCGTTCTTCACCTTGCTGACGAAGAAATAGGCGGCGGCAGAGGCAATCGCACCCAGCACGATAGCGCCCACCGGGCCCACCGAGCCCGCTGCCGGGGTCACCGCTACCAGGCCGGTCACCATGCCCGTCGCCGCGCCCAGCATCGAGGCCTTGCCGCGGAAGATCGCCTCGATCGCCGACCAGGCGAGGATGGCGCCGGCGGTGGCGGCGAAGGTGTTCATCATCGCCAGGGTGGCGCCGCCGTTGGCCTCGAGGTTGGAGCCGGCGTTGAAGCCGAACCAGCCCACCCACAGCAGCGAGGCACCGACCATGGTCAGCGTCATGGAGTGCGGCGCCATCATGTCCTTGCCCAGGCCCATGCGCTTGCCGAGAACCAGCGCGCCCACCAGGCCTGCCACACCGGCGTTGATATGCACCACGGTGCCGCCGGCGAAGTCCAGCGCGCCCATGTTGAAGATCAGGCCCGAGCCGTCCCAGACCATGTGCGCCACCGGGAAGTAGACCACCGTCAGCCACAGCGCGATGAAGACCATCAGCGCCGAAAGCTTGATGCGCTCGACGAAGGCGCCGATGATCAGCACCGGGGTGATGGCGGCGAAGGTCATCTGGAAGGCGATGAACACGTATTCCGGAATGACCACGCCGTCGGTGAAGGTGCCCACCATCGAATCCATCGTCACCCCGGCCAGGAACATCTTGCTCAGCCCGCCCCAGTAGGGGCTGGTGGAGCCGCCGAAGGACATCGAGTAGCCGTAGATCACCCAGATCACCATGGCCATGGCGGTGATCAGCGTCGACTGCATCAGAACCGACAGCATGTTCTTGCGGCGTACCATGCCGCCGTAGAACAGCGCCAGACCGGGCAGGATCATCAGCAGCACCAGCAGGGTCGAGACCATCATCCAGGCGACATCGCCCTTGTCCATGATCGGTTCGGCGGCCTCCTGGGCCACCACGGGAAGGGCCGGCGCCGAGATCGCGGCGGCCAGGCCGGCAGTTTTCATCAGGCTTTTCATTGTCTCTCTCACTCTTTCGGGCTTGCGCGGCTTTACAGCGCGTCTTCGTTGGTTTCGCCGGTGCGGACGCGCACGGCGCTTTCCACGTCGAGAACGAAAATCTTGCCGTCACCGATCTTGCCGGTTCTGGCGGCGTTCACGATGGCTTCGGTGACCTGCTCGACCATCGAGGCCGGCACGGCCACCTCGATCTTGACCTTGGGCACGAAGTTCACCGTATATTCGGCACCCCGGTAGATCTCGGTATGCCCGGACTGCGACCCGAATCCCTTGATTTCGGTTACCATCATCCCGCGCACGCCGATCGCGGTGAGCGCTTCGCGCACCTCGTCCAGCTTGAACGGCTTGATTGCAGCAATGATCAGTTTCACGTCATTCCCCTCCGGTTGGCAGGTGCCCCTGCGGGATTTCACAAGGGCAGGAAGCGTGCAGGAGGGGTGAGTCTCAAGCAGACAGCCGGCGAAATCCGGCTGGCCGCAAGACGAAATGCACATTTTTTGCACAAATTCCTACATTTGCATATTTATTGTGCAGTCGGAAAAACATAATGTGAGCCGCGGTGGCTCCACATTCGTTGCAGGACAGCTTATCTAGTCTCAAACGAGCAGGTATCGGAAACCGGAAGCATGAGCGGAAACGGAAAGAAGCGCCCCCCTCTGGTGGCGGACAGGCGCTATCCGAAAAAACCCGCGGCCAGACAGCCCCGGGCGACGAAGCCGAAAGCCCCATCGTCCGGACACAAGGCGGCGGTCGCCGCATCGCCCTCCGGCGCCCGCGTGCGCAGCTCGCAGCCCAAGCCAAAGGCGGCGCAGGCGGCGGCGCGGCGCAGGGCTGGCGGCGGCCGAAGGCGCAATTTCCTGGTGTCGGCCCTGTTCGGCCTGCTGCGCTGGAGCACGGTGCTGCTGTGGCGCCTGATCTGGCGCGGAGCCGCGGTGACGGCCATCATCGTCGGGCTGGCGGTCATGTACACCTATACCACCCTGCCCCCGATGAGCGATCTGCTCGATGCCCGGGTGCGCGGCTCGGTCACCCTGCTTGACCGAAACGGCGAGGTCTTCGCCTGGCGCGGCGAGCAGTTCGGCGGCCAGATCACCGCCGATACCGTCTCGCCGCACCTCAAGAACGCGATCATCGCCACCGAAGACAAGCGCTTCTACCGGCATTTCGGCATCAGCCCCCGCGGCATCGCCTCGGCGATCCGCATCAACCTCGAGGCGGGGCGCGGCCCCCTTTCGGGCAACGGCGGCTCCACCATCACCCAGCAGACGGCAAAGCTTCTGTGCATCGGGGTGAAGTTCGACCCCGCGAAGTGGGAATCGGAGGCCGCCTATGAGGCCGACTGTCGCGAAAGCTCGCTTTGGCGGAAGGCAAAGGAGGCCGTCTATGCCCTGGCCATGGAAGCGAAGTATTCCAAGGACGAGATCCTCACGATCTATCTGAACCGCGCCTACCTGGGCGCCGGCACCCGCGGCTTCGAGGCCGCCAGCCAGCGCTATTTCGGCAAGTCGGCCAACGAGGTCTCGCCGGCCGAGGCGGCAATGCTGGCCGGCCTGCTCAAGGCACCCTCGAAATATGCGCCCACCGCCAATCTGCAGCGTTCGCGCGATCGCGCCAACCTGATCATCGGGCTGATGGAAGAGCAGGGCTATCTGACGCCGCAGGAGGCGGAAGAGGCCCGGGCCAATCCGGCAGAACTGTCCGAAGCCGCCGAGGCGCGCGCAGGCGGCTATTTCGCCGACTGGGTGATGGAAAGCGGGCCGTCCTTCTTTACCAGAGCCACCACCGAAGACGTGATCATCCGCACCACCTTCGACCCGAAGATCCAGGCCGCCGCCGAAGAGGCCCTGCAGAAGGTGATCGAGGAGCGCCTCGGCGAAAACAGCAAAGTGCAGGCGGCGATCGTGGTGATGTCCGCAGACGGTGCAGTGCGGGCCATGGTGGGGGGGCGCAAGCTCAAGGGGGTGGCCGGCCAGTTCAATCGCGCGATCCAGGCCCGCCGCCAGACCGGCTCGGCCTTCAAGCCCTTCGTCTATGCTGCCGCCCTCGATCTGGGCTACCGCTATGACGACGTGGTGATGGATGCCCCGATCACCATCGACATCCCAGGCTCCGGCCCGTGGTCGCCGAAGAACTACACCGGCAAGTTCAAGGGGCCGGTTACCCTGACCTATGCGATGAAATACTCGCTCAACACCCCGGCGGTGCGGGTTACCGAAACCGTCGGGCGAGATGCCGTCCGGCAGGTGGCAACCGGCTTCGGGCTGAACCCGGAGTTTCTCGCCGACGGGCCGGCGATCGCGCTGGGGGCGTCCGAATCGACTCTGCTGGAGATGACCAGCGCCTATGCCGGCATCCTCAACGGTGGTTCCAGCGTGCGCCCCTACGGGCTGCTGGAGTTGCGAATCCAGGGCGACGAAGAGCCGTTGATGGGCCAGGCCGGCGGGATCGGCGAGAGGGTGGTCACCACCGACACCACGCGGCAGCTGATCTACATGATGAACCAGGTGGTGGAAGGGGGCACCGCCAAGCGCGCCCAGCTGCCCGGCCGCGAGGTTGCCGCCAAGACCGGCACCACCCAGGGTGCGCGCGATGCCTGGTTTCTGGGCTTCACCGCCGATTATGTGGCCGGCGTATGGATGGGCAACGACGACAACTCGCCTACCGCAGAGCGCCTGACCGGCGGCAGTCTGCCGGCCGAGATCTGGCGCGAGACCATGCTCAAGGTGCATGAAGGCCTGCCGCCCAGACCCCTGCCGATGATCCGGCCGACCGAACCGCCGGTGGTGCGTCTGACCGCAGAACAGGCGGCGGCGCTGGAGGCCGGCGGCGAAGAGTTCGGCATTCTCACCAACGAACAGCTGGCGATGCTCTTCGCCCCGCCCGAGGGCACCACCCGGCGCAGACGCGGCGGCAATGTGGCAGAGCAGATCCTGCAGGATGTCCTGAGCGGGATATTCGGGCAACGCAACCGCTAGGCCAGGGAATGGCCCTGCAGCATGTCGACAGATTGTGTTGTCCTGCACGCATGGGCGGGCTGGATCGGTCAGCATGTCCGGCGGGCCTCTGTCCTGGTCCTGGCTTTCGGGTGTCGCCCGGGAGGCCATCGAGCCGCGCTTGCCGCGTGGCCGTCGGGGAAGCCGCGGGAGGTGATCGCAGGGCGATCTTCGGTATTCTTCATGTGCCGAAGGGCGGCTGCCGGTGGCGGGATGCTCGTGCCGAATGCGGGCCGCCCACGCAAGGCGCACCGCTTCACCCAAGGCACGAAAGGGGGCGTGGCGGAAGATCATCGAAGATCCATGCCATGACCGATGGGCAAGGCCGACCTGTCGCCTTTGCCCGGCCCCGGGAACGTTGCCGGAATCACCATGGCCATCCCGGTCTGGGCAATGTCGGCGGCTTGCGGCTCGGGGCCGGTTTGCGGAGAGTCCGGCGGGGGCCTGTTCGGGGTGGCCTTCGGCGGGCGGAGGCATCGATGCGCAGGGTGTCACTGGACATGTTCTTGCCCTTCAATTTGCAATCTGCAGAGGATATTCTGCGCATATTCAAACAAATCTGGCGCTTCTGATCGGCTTGTGTTTGAACTCGCACAAGCCTGGCGTTGTGAAAAGGGCAGGGGCCATGAGCGCGGAAAGCTGGGACGAGATCCGCACCGCCTATCACGTGGCGAAGGCCGGCACGGTGAGCGCGGCGGCCGAGGCGCTGGGCGTGCACCATGCCACGGTGATCCGCCATGTGGATGCCCTGGAGGAGCGGCTCGGGGTGAAGCTGTTCCAGCGTCACGCCCGCGGCTACACCCCCACCGAGGCCGGGCGCGAGCTGATGCAGGTGGCCGCCGCCGCCGACGAGCAACTGGCCCAGCTGGTGGGGCGGCTGCGTGGCCGGGGCGAGAATGTCTGCGGCGAGCTGGTGATCACCACCGTCAACGGGCTGGCCGGGCTGCTGACCCCGGCGCTGGCCCGTTTCGGGAGGAGATACCCGGACGTTTCGGTGCGCTATCTGACCGCCAGCCGCCTGTTCCGGCTGGAGTTCGGCGAGGCGCATCTGGCGATCCGCGGCGGAGAGCGCCCGCAGGAGCCCGACAACGTGGTGCAGCCCTTCATCCGGTTGCGCTGGCGGCTGTGCGCCTCGCGCGATTACATCAACGAACACGGGATCCCCGAGGGCGAGGACGAACTTGCGCGCCACCGCTTCGTGAGCGCCGACGAGGAGGCCTCGCGCGCCCCGGTGGTGCGCTGGATGAAGGAGAACCTGCCGCCCGAGGCCGTCGTCTTTCGTGCCACCGAGGCTGCGGCCGTGGAAACGGCGGTGCGGGCCGGCACCGGGATCGGCTTCATTGCCGAATGGAAGCTGGCCCGTTGCCCCGAACTGGTGCCTCTGCTCGAACCGAGGGAGGAGTGGGCGGTGCCGCTGTGGCTGGTCACCCACGTGGATCTGCATCGCACCGCCAAGGTGCAGGCGATCACCCGGTTCCTGAAGGAAGAGGCAAGGGCGTGGGGCTGAGCGGGGCGCGGGCAGGCGGGCTGTCGCACCCCGCGCGAGGGCATCTGGCGATGCTGCTGTTCTCGGCGCTGGTGGGAGGGTCCTTCGCGCTGGGCGGAATGGTGGCCAACGACATCGCGCCGGCGGCGCTGAACGCGGCGCGTTTCGCCATCGCCACGGTGGTGATCGGCGCCGCCGCCCTGGCCACCACCGGCATCTCCGGCGCCGCCCTGCGCGCGCCCTGGCGCTACCTGGTGCTGGGCGGGCTGTTTGCCGGCTATTTCGTGCTGATGTTCGAGGGGCTGAAGACGGCGCCCCCGGTTTCCACGGCGGCGGTGTTCACCCTGGCGCCGGTGCTGGCGGCGGGCTTCGGCTGGCTGCTGCTGCGCCAGGTGACCACGGGGCGCATCGCGCTGGCGCTGGCGGTAGGCGCTGTGGGCGCGCTGTGGGTGATCTTCCGGGCCGATCTCGGCGCCCTGCTGCGGCTGGACGTGGGCCGCGGCGAGGCGATCTACTTCGTCGGCGTGGCGCTGCATGCGCTCTACACCCCGATGGTGCGGCGGCTGAACCGGGGAGAACCGCCGGTGGTCTTCACCCTGGGAATGCTGGTGGCGGGGCTTCTGGTGCTGGTGCTCTACGGCTGGTCCGACATCCGCGCCACCGACTGGGCCGGCCTGCCGGCGCGAGTGTGGGTGGCGCTGCTCTATCTGTCGATCGCCGCCAGCGCCATGACCTTCGTCCTGCTGCAATACGCCACGCTGCACCTGCCCTCCTCGAAGGTGATGGCCTATACCTACCTGGTGCCCAGCTGGGTGGCGCTGTGGGAAATCGCCCTGGGTCACGGAGCGCCGCCGCCTCTGGTGCTGGTGGGGGTAGGGCTGACCGTGGTGGCGCTGGTGATGCTGCTCAAGGAGGAGTAGCGTCCCAGCCGCATGAGGGCCTTTCCGGCAGGGTCACGACGCCTCTTCATCTTGCCCCAAATACTCGCTGCGCAGCGAGTATTTGGGGCAAGATGAAGAGGCGTCGTGACCCTGCCGGAAAGGCCCTCATGCGGCTGGGACGCTACTCCTCCTTGAGCAGCATCACCAGCGCCACCACGGTCAGCCCTACCCCCACCAGCACCAGAGGCGGCGGCGCTCCGTGACCCAGGGCGATTTCCCACAGCGCCACCCAGCTGGGCACCAGGTAGGTATAGGCCATCACCTTCGAGGAGGGCAGGTGCAGCGTGGCGTATTGCAGCAGGACGAAGGTCATGGCGCTGGCGGCGATCGACAGATAGAGCAGCGCCACCCACACTCGCGCCGGCAGGCCGGCCCAGTCGGTGGCGCGGATGTCGGACCAGCCGTAGAGCACCAGCACCAGAAGCCCCGCCACCAGCATTCCCAGGGTGAAGACCACCGGCGGTTCTCCCCGGTTCAGCCGCCGCACCATCGGGGTGTAGAGCGCATGCAGCGCCACGCCGACGAAGTAGATCGCCTCGCCGCGGCCCACGTCCAGCCGCAGCAGGGCGCCGAGATCGGCCCGGAAGATCACCCACAGCGCGCCCACAGCGCCTACCGCCAGCGCCAGCGCGATGCGCCCCGTGGTCACCTGGCGCAGCAGCAGCCAGCCGAAGCCCGCCGCCAGCACCGGCGCCAGGGTGAACACCGCCGCCGTGGAAACCGGGGGCGCCGTCTTCAGCCCCTCGAACATCAGCACGAAATAGCCGGCAAACAGCCCGCCCAGCACCAGGTAGCGCCAGGGCGCGCGCAGGGCGGCGCCGGAGATGCCGGTGGTGGCCAGGGCGGCGGCGCCGATCACCACCGTGGCGATGGCGAAACGCGCCGCGTTCAGCGCCGCCGGCGCGATGTCGTTGGCCACCATTCCGCCCAGCGCGAAGGACCCTCCCACCAGCGCCGAGAACAGCAGCATCGCCAGATGCCCTCGCGCGGGGTGCGACAGCCCGCCTGCCCGCGCCCCGCTCAGCCCCACGCCCTTGCCTCTTCCTTCAGGAACCGGGTGATCGCCTGCACCTTGGCGGTGCGATGCAGATCCACGTGGGTGACCAGCCACAGCGGCACCGCCCACTCCTCCCTCGGTTCGAGCAGAGGCACCAGTTCGGGGCAACGGGCCAGCTTCCATTCGGCAATGAAGCCGATCCCGGTGCCGGCCCGCACCGCCGTTTCCACGGCCGCAGCCTCGGTGGCACGAAAGACGACGGCCTCGGGCGGCAGGTTCTCCTTCATCCAGCGCACCACCGGGGCGCGCGAGGCCTCCTCGTCGGCGCTCACGAAGCGGTGGCGCGCAAGTTCGTCCTCGCCCTCGGGGATCCCGTGTTCGTTGATGTAATCGCGCGAGGCGCACAGCCGCCAGCGCAACCGGATGAAGGGCTGCACCACGTTGTCGGGCTCCTGCGGGCGCTCTCCGCCGCGGATCGCCAGATGCGCCTCGCCGAACTCCAGCCGGAACAGGCGGCTGGCGGTCAGATAGCGCACCGAAACGTCCGGGTATCTCCTCCCGAAACGGGCCAGCGCCGGGGTCAGCAGCCCGGCCAGCCCGTTGACGGTGGTGATCACCAGCTCGCCGCAGACATTCTCGCCCCGGCCACGCAGCCGCCCCACCAGCTGGGCCAGTTGCTCGTCGGCGGCGGCGGCCACCTGCATCAGCTCGCGCCCGGCCTCGGTGGGGGTGTAGCCGCGGGCGTGACGCTGGAACAGCTTCACCCCGAGCCGCTCCTCCAGGGCATCCACATGGCGGATCACCGTGGCATGGTGCACGCCCAGCGCCTCGGCCGCCGCGCTCACCGTGCCGGCCTTCGCCACGTGATAGGCGGTGCGGATCTCGTCCCAGCTTTCCGCGCTCATGGCCCCTGCCCTTTTCACAACGCCAGGCTTGTGCGAGTTCAAACACAAGCCGATCAGAAGCGCCAGATTTGTTTGAATATGCGCAGAATATCCTCTGCAGATTGCAAATTGAAGGGCAAGAACATGTCCAGTGACACCCTGCGCATCGATGCCTCCGCCCGCCGAAGGCCACCCCGAACAGGCCCCCGCCGGACTCTCCGCAAACCGGCCCCGAGCCGCAAGCCGCCGACATTGCCCAGACCGGGATGGCCATGGTGATTCCGGCAACGTTCCCGGGGCCGGGCAAAGGCGACAGGTCGGCCTTGCCCATCGGTCATGGCATGGATCTTCGATGATCTTCCGCCACGCCCCCTTTCGTGCCTTGGGTGAAGCGGTGCGCCTTGCGTGGGCGGCCCGCATTCGGCACGAGCATCCCGCCACCGGCAGCCGCCCTTCGGCACATGAAGAATACCGAAGATCGCCCTGCGATCACCTCCCGCGGCTTCCCCGACGGCCACGCGGCAAGCGCGGCTCGATGGCCTCCCGGGCGACACCCGAAAGCCAGGACCAGGACAGAGGCCCGCCGGACATGCTGACCGATCCAGCCCGCCCATGCGTGCAGGACAACACAATCTGTCGACATGCTGCAGGGCCATTCCCTGGCCTAGCGGTTGCGTTGCCCGAATATCCCGCTCAGGACATCCTGCAGGATCTGCTCTGCCACATTGCCGCCGCGTCTGCGCCGGGTGGTGCCCTCGGGCGGGGCGAAGAGCATCGCCAGCTGTTCGTTGGTGAGAATGCCGAACTCTTCGCCGCCGGCCTCCAGCGCCGCCGCCTGTTCTGCGGTCAGACGCACCACCGGCGGTTCGGTCGGCCGGATCATCGGCAGGGGTCTGGGCGGCAGGCCTTCATGCACCTTGAGCATGGTCTCGCGCCAGATCTCGGCCGGCAGACTGCCGCCGGTCAGGCGCTCTGCGGTAGGCGAGTTGTCGTCGTTGCCCATCCATACGCCGGCCACATAATCGGCGGTGAAGCCCAGAAACCAGGCATCGCGCGCACCCTGGGTGGTGCCGGTCTTGGCGGCAACCTCGCGGCCGGGCAGCTGGGCGCGCTTGGCGGTGCCCCCTTCCACCACCTGGTTCATCATGTAGATCAGCTGCCGCGTGGTGTCGGTGGTGACCACCCTCTCGCCGATCCCGCCGGCCTGGCCCATCAACGGCTCTTCGTCGCCCTGGATTCGCAACTCCAGCAGCCCGTAGGGGCGCACGCTGGAACCACCGTTGAGGATGCCGGCATAGGCGCTGGTCATCTCCAGCAGAGTCGATTCGGACGCCCCCAGCGCGATCGCCGGCCCGTCGGCGAGAAACTCCGGGTTCAGCCCGAAGCCGGTTGCCACCTGCCGGACGGCATCTCGCCCGACGGTTTCGGTAACCCGCACCGCCGGGGTGTTGAGCGAGTATTTCATCGCATAGGTCAGGGTAACCGGCCCCTTGAACTTGCCGGTGTAGTTCTTCGGCGACCACGGGCCGGAGCCTGGGATGTCGATGGTGATCGGGGCATCCATCACCACGTCGTCATAGCGGTAGCCCAGATCGAGGGCGGCAGCATAGACGAAGGGCTTGAAGGCCGAGCCGGTCTGGCGGCGGGCCTGGATCGCGCGATTGAACTGGCCGGCCACCCCCTTGAGCTTGCGCCCCCCCACCATGGCCCGCACTGCACCGTCTGCGGACATCACCACGATCGCCGCCTGCACTTTGCTGTTTTCGCCGAGGCGCTCCTCGATCACCTTCTGCAGGGCCTCTTCGGCGGCGGCCTGGATCTTCGGGTCGAAGGTGGTGCGGATGATCACGTCTTCGGTGGTGGCTCTGGTAAAGAAGGACGGCCCGCTTTCCATCACCCAGTCGGCGAAATAGCCGCCTGCGCGCGCCTCGGCGGCTTCGGACAGTTCTGCCGGATTGGCCCGGGCCTCTTCCGCCTCCTGCGGCGTCAGATAGCCCTGCTCTTCCATCAGCCCGATGATCAGGTTGGCGCGATCGCGCGAACGCTGCAGATTGGCGGTGGGCGCATATTTCGAGGGTGCCTTGAGCAGGCCGGCCAGCATTGCCGCCTCGGCCGGCGAGACCTCGTTGGCCGACTTGCCGAAATAGCGCTGGCTGGCGGCCTCGAAGCCGCGGGTGCCGGCGCCCAGGTAGGCGCGGTTCAGATAGATCGTGAGGATCTCGTCCTTGGAATACTTCGCTTCCATGGCCAGGGCATAGACGGCCTCCTTTGCCTTCCGCCAAAGCGAGCTTTCGCGACAGTCGGCCTCATAGGCGGCCTCCGATTCCCACTTCGCGGGGTCGAACTTCACCCCGATGCACAGAAGCTTTGCCGTCTGCTGGGTGATGGTGGAGCCGCCGTTGCCCGAAAGGGGGCCGCGCCCCGCCTCGAGGTTGATGCGGATCGCCGAGGCGATGCCGCGGGGGCTGATGCCGAAATGCCGGTAGAAGCGCTTGTCTTCGGTGGCGATGATCGCGTTCTTGAGGTGCGGCGAGACGGTATCGGCGGTGATCTGGCCGCCGAACTGCTCGCCGCGCCAGGCGAAGACCTCGCCGTTTCGGTCAAGCAGGGTGACCGAGCCGCGCACCCGGGCATCGAGCAGATCGCTCATCGGGGGCAGGGTGGTATAGGTGTACATGACCGCCAGCCCGACGATGATGGCCGTCACCGCGGCTCCGCGCCAGATCAGGCGCCACAGCAGCACCGTGCTCCAGCGCAGCAGGCCGAACAGGGCCGACACCAGGAAATTGCGCCTTCGGCCGCCGCCAGCCCTGCGCCGCGCCGCCGCCTGCGCCGCCTTTGGCTTGGGCTGCGAGCTGCGCACGCGGGCGCCGGAGGGCGATGCGGCGACCGCCGCCTTGTGTCCGGACGATGGGGCTTTCGGCTTCGTCGCCCGGGGCTGTCTGGCCGCGGGTTTTTTCGGATAGCGCCTGTCCGCCACCAGAGGGGGGCGCTTCTTTCCGTTTCCGCTCATGCTTCCGGTTTCCGATACCTGCTCGTTTGAGACTAGATAAGCTGTCCTGCAACGAATGTGGAGCCACCGCGGCTCACATTATGTTTTTCCGACTGCACAATAAATATGCAAATGTAGGAATTTGTGCAAAAAATGTGCATTTCGTCTTGCGGCCAGCCGGATTTCGCCGGCTGTCTGCTTGAGACTCACCCCTCCTGCACGCTTCCTGCCCTTGTGAAATCCCGCAGGGGCACCTGCCAACCGGAGGGGAATGACGTGAAACTGATCATTGCTGCAATCAAGCCGTTCAAGCTGGACGAGGTGCGCGAAGCGCTCACCGCGATCGGCGTGCGCGGGATGATGGTAACCGAAATCAAGGGATTCGGGTCGCAGTCCGGGCATACCGAGATCTACCGGGGTGCCGAATATACGGTGAACTTCGTGCCCAAGGTCAAGATCGAGGTGGCCGTGCCGGCCTCGATGGTCGAGCAGGTCACCGAAGCCATCGTGAACGCCGCCAGAACCGGCAAGATCGGTGACGGCAAGATTTTCGTTCTCGACGTGGAAAGCGCCGTGCGCGTCCGCACCGGCGAAACCAACGAAGACGCGCTGTAAAGCCGCGCAAGCCCGAAAGAGTGAGAGAGACAATGAAAAGCCTGATGAAAACTGCCGGCCTGGCCGCCGCGATCTCGGCGCCGGCCCTTCCCGTGGTGGCCCAGGAGGCCGCCGAACCGATCATGGACAAGGGCGATGTCGCCTGGATGATGGTCTCGACCCTGCTGGTGCTGCTGATGATCCTGCCCGGTCTGGCGCTGTTCTACGGCGGCATGGTACGCCGCAAGAACATGCTGTCGGTTCTGATGCAGTCGACGCTGATCACCGCCATGGCCATGGTGATCTGGGTGATCTACGGCTACTCGATGTCCTTCGGCGGCTCCACCAGCCCCTACTGGGGCGGGCTGAGCAAGATGTTCCTGGCCGGGGTGACGATGGATTCGATGGTGGGCACCTTCACCGACGGCGTGGTCATTCCGGAATACGTGTTCATCGCCTTCCAGATGACCTTCGCCGCCATCACCCCGGTGCTGATCATCGGCGCCTTCGTCGAGCGCATCAAGCTTTCGGCGCTGATGGTCTTCATCGCGCTGTGGCTGACGGTGGTCTACTTCCCGGTGGCGCACATGGTCTGGGACGGCTCGGGCCTGATCTTCAACATGGGCGCGCTGGACTTCGCCGGCGGCACCGTGGTGCATATCAACGCCGGTGTGGCAGGCCTGGTGGGCGCGCTGGTTCTCGGCAAGCGCATGGGCCTGGGCAAGGACATGATGGCGCCGCACTCCATGACGCTGACCATGGTCGGTGCCTCGCTGCTGTGGGTGGGCTGGTTCGGCTTCAACGCCGGCTCCAACCTCGAGGCCAACGGCGGCGCCACCCTGGCGATGATGAACACCTTCGCCGCCACCGCCGGCGCCATCCTCGCCTGGTCGGCGATCGAGGCGATCTTCCGCGGCAAGGCCTCGATGCTGGGCGCGGCGACGGGCATGGTGACCGGCCTGGTAGCGGTGACCCCGGCAGCGGGCTCGGTGGGCCCGGTGGGCGCTATCGTGCTGGGTGCGATTGCCTCTGCCGCCGCCTATTTCTTCGTCAGCAAGGTGAAGAACGCCTTTGGCTACGATGACAGCCTCGACGTGTTCGGCTGCCATGGCATCGGCGGCATCGTCGGCGCGGTCGGCACCGGCATCTTCACCTCCGCCGCGCTGGGCGGCATCGGATACGGCGATGGCGTGACCATGGCGATGCAGACCTGGATCCAGATCAAGGCGGTCGTCATCACCATCATCTGGGGCGGTATCGCATCCTTCGTCATCCTCAAGGTCATCGACATGGTGATCGGCCTGCGCGTCAGCGAGGAAGTGGAGCGCGAGGGCCTGGACCTGGCCGTGCACGGCGAGGCTGCCTACCACGAGTGAGAGCCAACCGCATAACATCGGGCCGGCTGCCTTCCTGCCGGCCCGGACAAACTCCCCGGGCGTGCAAGCGCCCGGGCTTTTTCTTTCCTGAACCGTTGCAGATGGCCTGAGCGCGGCGGCCGCGCGGCACTCAGACGCCCACGGCCACCATGGCCTCGGCCAGAACGGGCACCGTTTTCTCGTTCAGCCCGGCGATATTGATCCGGCTGTCGCCCACCATGTAGATGCCGTGCTCTTCGCGCATCCGGCGCACCTGCTCGGGGCTTGCGCCGATTCGCGAGAACATTCCGCGGTGGCGGGCGATGAAATCGAACCGCTCCGAGTTGGTGCGCTGGCGCAGTTCGGCGGCCAGCTGTTCGCGCAGCTTCAGCATGCCCTGGCGCATCCCTTCCAGTTCCGCCTGCCAGTCGGCGCGCAGGGCCTCGTCATCGAGGATCGTCGACACCACCCGCGCCCCGTGGTCCGGCGGGAAGGAGAAGTTCTGCCGGTTCAGGAAGGCCAGGGTGCCCTGGGTGACGGGCCGGGTGCCACTGTCGGGAGCGATGGCCATCAGCAGCCCGGCGCGCTCGCGGTAGATGCCAAAGTTCTTCGAGCAGCTGGCCGCGATCAGCACCTCGGGCAGGCTCGAGGCCACCAGCCGGGTGGCGGCGGCGTCTTCCTCCAGCCCGTCGCCGAAGCCCTGATAGGCGATGTCGATCAGGGGCACCGCGCCAGTTCTTTCCAGCAGCTGCACCACCTCGCGCCACTGGTCGAGGGTGAGGTTGGCCCCGGTGGGGTTGTGGCAGCAACCGTGCAGCAGCACCACGTCGCCGGCCTTCACGCCGGCCAGATCCTCCATCATGCCGGCGAAATCGACATCGCGGGTGGCGCTGTCGAA
>WFPZ01000278.1 GCA_015487335.1 Paracoccaceae bacterium | reverse complement strand
CCGGTCTATGAGCGCAGCCGAAGATCCCTGTTGCAAAGGCCCGGCCCATGATCCCCCGCTATTCCCGCCCCGAGATGGTCGCCATCTGGTCGCCCGAAACCAAGTTCCGCATCTGGTACGAGATCGAGGCCCATGCCTGCGACGCCCTGGCCGAGCTGGGGGTGATCCCGAAGGAAAACGCCGAGGCCGTGTGGAAGGCGAAGGACGCCACCTTCGACGTCGCCCGCATCGACGAGATCGAGGCCGTCACCAAGCATGACGTGATCGCCTTCCTCACCCACCTGGCCGAGATCATCGGCCCCGAGGCGGCCCGTTTCGTCCACCAGGGCATGACCTCCTCGGACGTGCTGGACACCTGTTTCAACGTGCAGCTGGTGCGCGCCTCGGACATTCTCATCGAGGACATGCAGGCGCTGCTGGCCGCGCTGAAGCGCCGTGCCCACGAGCACAAGATGACGGTGCGTATCGGCCGCTCGCACGGCATCCATGCCGAGCCCACCACCATGGGGCTGACCTTCGCGCGCTTCTACGCCGAGATGGACCGCAACCTCGACCGGTTGAAGAAGGCCCGCAAGGAAATCGCCACCGGCGCGATCTCGGGCGCGGTGGGCACCTTCGCCAACATCGACCCGCGGGTCGAGGAACACGTGTGCCGCATGATGGGGCTGGAGCCCGAGCCCATCTCCACCCAGATCATCCCGCGCGACCGCCACGCCGCCTTCTTCGCCGCCCTCGGCGTGGTGGCCTCTTCCATCGAGAACGTCGCCGTCGAGATCCGCCACATGCAGCGCACCGAGGTGCTGGAGGCCGAGGAGTTCTTCTCGAAGGGGCAGAAGGGCTCGTCGGCCATGCCGCACAAGCGCAACCCGGTGCTGAGCGAAAACCTCACCGGGCTGGCGCGGCTGGTGCGCATGACGGTGATCCCGGCGATGGAAAACGTGGCGCTGTGGCACGAGCGCGACATCTCCCACTCTTCGGTCGAGCGCAACATCGGCCCCGACGCCACGGTCACCCTGGATTTCGCGCTGGCCCGGCTGACCGGGGTGATCGACAAGCTGGTGATCTATCCCGAAAACATGATGAGGAACCTCGACCGCTTCCGCGGCCTCGTCCACAGCCAGCGGGTGCTGCTGGCGCTCACCCAGAAGGGCATCAGCCGCGAGGACGCCTACCGCATCGTGCAACGCAACGCGATGAAGGTCTGGGAAGAGGGCAAGGACTTCATGGAAGAGCTGAAGGCCGATCCGGAGGTCACCGCCGTGCTGACGGAAGAGGAGATCGAGGAAAAGTTCGACCTCGCCTATCACACCAAGCACGTGGACACGATCTTCGCCCGGGTGTTCGGCGAAGAGGGCTGAGACGGGTCCGGGGGAACGGGCCCGATAGCCAAGTATTAACCGCTTCGTGGCAGCCTGTCCCGGCATGGTGAATCAGGAGGCGGGCGTGTCAACCGAAGTGGCGGCGGCAGAAGGCAGGGCGGCGCAGATGCCGGCACCCGCGCAGCCCTCGGCCCGCCCGGCGCTGAGCGGGCGGCAGAAGGCGGCGATCATCGTGCGCCTGCTGCTGGCCGAGGGCGCCAGCCTGCCGCTTTCGCAACTGCCCGAGGAAATCCAGGCCGAGCTGGCCCGCCAGATGGCCAGCCTGCGCTACGTGGATCACGACACGCTGCGCGCCGTGATCGAGGAGTTCCTCGACCGTTTCGAGACCACCGGCCTGTCCTTTCCCGGCGCTCTCGACAAGGCGCTGAACCTGCTGGACGGCACCATCAGCAGCGCCGCCGCGGCCCGACTGCGCCGCGAGGCCGGTCTGGCCCTTTACGCCGACCCGTGGGAGCGCATCTCCGGGCTCGATGCCGAGGCCCTCAAGGAGGTGCTGGAGCGCGAAAGCATCGAGGTGGGGGCGGTGATCCTCTCCAAGCTCAAGGTCTCGAAGGCAGCCGAGGTGCTGGGCCTGCTGCCGGGGGAGACCGCGCGCCGCATCACCTATGCGGTCTCGCTCACCGGCAATGTCTCTCCGCAGGTGGTGCACCGCATCGGCCTGTCGATCGCCGAACAGCTCGACGCCCAGCCGCAATCCGCCTTCGCCGATGGCCCGGTGGAGCGGGTGGGCGCGATTCTCAACTTCTCGCCCGCCGCCACCCGCGAAGAGATGCTCGAAGGGCTCGAACAGGCAGACTCGGGCTTTGCCGAGCAGGTCCGCCGCGCCATCTTCACCTTCGCCAACATCCCCGCCCGCATCGACCCGCGCGACATTCCCCGGATCACCCGCGAGGTGGACCCCGCGCAGCTGGTCACCGCCCTGGCCCATGCCACCGCCGCCGGCGGGCCGGAGGCCGAGGCCGCGGAATTCATCCTCGCCAGCATGTCGCAGCGCATGGCCGGACAGCTGCGCGAAGAAATGGAAGCGCGCGGTCAGGTCAAGCCGAAGGATGGCGAAGCCGCGATGACCGCCGTCGTCGCGGCCATCCGCACCCTGGAGGAAGCGGGGGAGATCCTGCTGGTGGCCGAGGACGAATGATCGCGGCCGCAGCCCGGTGCCTCCGGCGGGGATACTTGTCAAGGCATTGACGGGCGCGCCCCTTTCCCCTTTTCCGGCCAGGCAAGACCGCCGCGGCCTGCCGGGAAGGCATGCGGTTGCCGCCGGTGGCCTTTGCGGAGCTGGCAGCCAGGCGCAAGGCGGGTTTGATATCGCCCCTGCCCTGCGGCCGATCGCGGCGGGAACACGCGGCAGCACCACAACATGAGCGCCTGCACCCTCTGACCCGCAGGCGGGCCGCGCTTGTGGAGCGCCGGCGCGGGCTCTATGTCTGGCGGGGGTTCGCGAAAGACGGGATACGGGTCAGCTCATGGCAGGGCGCAACAGACAGAGTGCAACCGCAGCAGACTGGCTGACCGACCGTGTGTTGCGGCTGCTGATCGGCGCGCTTCTGGCACTGCCCTACGAGCGCCGGGTGCGGCTGGGCGGGTGGATGATGCGCAACGTCCTTGCCCCGATCGCCGGCTACAACCGCCGCTCGATGGCCAACCTGGCGCATGTTTTCCCCCGGATGCCGGAGCCCGAGCGCCGGCGAATCGCCCGCCAGGTCGCCGACAACATGGGCCGGACCTTCATCGAGAACTACTCGGCGCGGGAGTTTCTGGCCCGTCACCGCGATGCGCCCATTCTCGGCCCAGGGCTGCGGGCCCTGGAAGAGGCCCGCGACAGGGGCCGGCCCGTCATCCTGGTCACCGGCCATTTCGGAAATTACGAGGCCCCGCGCGCCGCGCTGGTGGGGCGCGGCTTCGAGGTGGGGGGGCTCTACCGCCCGGCCCGCAACCGTTTCTTCGACGAGCATTACAAGCGCACCATGATGGCCTACGGGGGGCCGATCTTCGCCCAGGGCCGGCGCGGCACCTCGGGCTTCGTGCGCCATCTGCGCGCCGGCGGCCAGCTGGTGCTGCTGTTCGATCAGCACGTGGCCAGGGGCGCGGTGCTGCCCTTTCTCGGCCAGCCGGCCAGGACGGCGCTTTCCGCGGCCGAGCTGGCATTGCGCTACGATGCGCTGCTGATCCCGTTTTACGGCACGCGCAACCCCGACGGGCTGAGCTTCACCATCGAGATGGAAGCGCCCGTGCCGCATTCGGACCCCGAGACCATGACCCGGGCGCTGAACGCCAGCCTCGAGGCGCGGGTGCGGCGCCACCCGGGGCAGTGGCTGTGGGTGCACCGCCGCTGGAAGGTGGAGGGACGCAAGCCTCAGCGCAAGCGCGCCGCCCCCAGCACCGGGCCCGGGCCCGCCTCCTGAACGATCACCACCACCGGCTGGTCGCCCTCCGCCTCGGCAATCAGCGACAACGGTTCGCGCCCGTCCCATTTTTGCAGGATTTTCCAGTCCGTCACGATATTGGAATACGTGATGGTCTTTCCCGCGTTCTCGCCGCGGGTGATCGTCACCTCCTGCCGGGGGATGTAGCGCACCAGCTGCACCCAGGCCGGCGGGTCGAACACCCTGTCGGAAGTGCCCGTGACATGCACCCGCCCGCCGCTTCGCGCCAGCTGCAGCTTCACGGCAGGCATCTCCTCGCGCTGCTCCATGATCTGCTCGGCCAGCATCAGCGGCTTGTAGCCCACGATCTCCGCCTTGCCTCCGACGATCATCTGCGGGGTGTAGATCATCCGGTGCCCGGCCATGCGCGCATAGGCCTTCTGCCGCTCGGTGTTGCGCGGATGAGCGAAGATGTCCTTCCAGCCGATGTAGTCCCAGTAGTCCACATGCAGGGCCAGAGCGATGACGTCATCCCGCTCGGCCAGCTGGTTGAGCAGCTCGTCGGCCGGCGGACAGGCGGCACAGCCCTGAGACGAGAACAGCTCCACGACCACCGGGTTTTCCCCGGCCCGTGCCGGCGCCATGGCGAACAGCACAAGGACGGCGAGGCAGGCGGCAATGATCTTTCGCATCCGGTTTCGTGCTCCAAGCTTGCCGCATGTTCCTAGCCCACCCGCCCCGGCACTGCCAATCAATGATTTGCGAGAGTGCCGTTATCGGGAAAACGGGGCTTCACAGATTCAGTGCACAATAGTATACAAGCAACAACGCGTCCCTTGCGCGCAGGCTGCGGCTGCGGCAAGAGCACACTCGAATACCCTGACCGGAATCCATGGGAGGCAGAAAATGCCCATCACCGTCGGAAACGACTCATCGAAGACCCGCAAGACGCTGAAGATCGGCGAGCGCACGCTGGCCTATTACTCCATCCCCGCAGCCGAGGCCGCCGGCCTGGGCGAATTCGCAAACCTGCCCGCCGCGCTCAAGGTGGTGCTGGAGAACATGCTGCGTTTCGAGGACGGCAAGACGGTTACCACCGACGACATCCGCGCCTTTTCCGACTGGGCGAAGAACGGCGGCCGCAACCCGCGCGAGATTGCCTATCGCCCGGCGCGGGTCCTGATGCAGGACTTCACCGGCGTGCCGGCGGTGGTGGACCTGGCCGCGATGCGCGACGGGATCATCGGGCTTGGGGGTGATGCGCAGAAGATCAACCCGCTCAACCCCGTCGATCTGGTCATCGACCACAGCGTGATGATCGACGAGTTCGGCAATCCGCGCGCCTTCCAGATGAACGTGGAGCGCGAATACGAGCGCAACATCGAGCGCTATACCTTCCTCAAGTGGGGCCAGAACGCCTTTGACAACTTCCGCGTGGTGCCGCCGGGCACCGGCATCTGCCACCAGGTGAACCTGGAATACCTGGCCCAGACGGTCTGGACCGACACCGACCAGAACGGCGAGACGGTCGCCTACCCCGACACGCTGGTGGGCACCGACAGCCACACCACCATGATCAACGGTCTTGGCGTTCTGGGCTGGGGCGTTGGCGGCATCGAGGCCGAGGCGGCGATGCTGGGCCAGCCGATTTCCATGCTGATCCCCGAGGTGGTGGGCTTCAAGCTCACCGGCGAGATGGTGGAAGGCACCACCGCCACCGACCTGGTGCTGAAGGTGGTGGCGATGCTGCGCGAAAAGGGCGTCGTGGGCAAGTTCGTGGAGTTCTACGGCCCCGGCCTCGACCATCTGCCGCTGGCCGACCGCGCCACCATCGCCAACATGGCCCCCGAATACGGCGCCACCTGCGGCTTCTTCCCCATCGACGACGAAACCCTGCGCTATCTGCGCATCACCGGCCGCGACGAAGAGCGAGTGGCGCTGGTCGAAGCCTATGCCAAGGAAAACGGCCTGTGGCGGGGCGAGGATTACGAGCCGGTCTACTCGGACACGCTGGAGCTGGACATGGGGCAGGTGATTCCCGCCATTTCCGGCCCCAAGCGCCCGCAGGACTTCACGCCGCTGAACAAGGCCTCGGACAACATCTTCCAGGTGATTTCCGAGTATCGCGGCGAAAACGGCAGCCCCGAATCGGAGGAGATGCTGGCCGAGGGCCCCGCGCCGGATCCGGTGATCGACCCGCGCCGCTCGGCCCCGGTGGAAGGCGCCGATTACGAGCTGCGCGACGGGGCGATCGTGATCGCCTCGATCACCTCATGCACCAACACCTCCAACCCCTATGTGATGATCGGCGCCGGGCTGGTGGCGAAGAAGGCCCATGAAAGGGGGCTGAAGCCGAAACCCTGGGTCAAGACATCTCTGGCCCCGGGCAGCCAGGTGGTGACGGAATATCTGGAGAAATCCGGCCTGCAGGAGCATCTCGATGCCATCGGGTTCAACCTGGTGGGCTACGGCTGCACCACCTGCATCGGCAACTCCGGCCCGCTGGCCCCGGAAATCTCGAAGGCGATCAACGACAACGACCTGATCGCCGTTTCGGTGCTCTCCGGCAACCGCAACTTCGAGGGCCGGATCAGCCCCGACGTGCGCGCCAACTACCTCGCCTCCCCGCCCCTGGTGGTGGCCTATGCGCTGGCCGGCGACATGAACATCGACCTCACCAGCCAGCCGCTGGGCCAGGATCGCGACGGCAACGACGTCTATCTCAAGGACATCTGGCCAACCACGCAGGAGATTGCCGAGCTAGTCCACCGGACGGTGACGCGCGAGGCCTTCCAGGCCAAGTACGCGGACGTCTTCAAGGGAGATGCCCGCTGGCAGGGCGTGCAGACGACCGACAGCGAGGTGTATGACTGGCCGCCCAGCTCGACCTACATCCAGAACCCGCCCTACTTCCAGAACATGAGCCCCGAGCCGGGCACCATCTCCAATGTCAGGGGCGCGCGCATGCTTGCCCTTCTGGGCGACATGGTGACGACCGACCACATCAGCCCCGCGGGCGCCATCCCCAAGGACAGCCCCGCCGGCCGCTACCTGATCGAACGGCAGGTTCCGCCGGCCCAGTTCAACAGCTACGGCAGCCGCCGCGGCAACCACGAGGTGATGATGCGCGGCACATTCGCCAACATCCGCATCCGCAACGAGATGCTGGACGGGGTGGAAGGCGGATACACCCTGGGCCCCGACGGAAAGCAGACCTCGATCTTCGAGGCCGCAATGGCGTGGAAAGAGCGCGGCGTGCCGCTGGTGGTGGTGGCCGGGCAGCAGTACGGTGCCGGGTCATCGCGCGACTGGGCGGCCAAGGGCACCGCGCTTCTGGGCGTCAAGGCGGTGATCGCCGAAAGCTTCGAACGCATCCATCGCTCCAACCTGGTGGGCATGGGGGTGATCCCCTTCGAATTCACCGGCGGCGACAACCGCAAGTCGCTCGGCCTCACCGGCGCCGAGACCTGGGACATCGAAGGGCTGGAGGGCGATCTGCGCCCGCTGGCCGAGGTTCCGGCCACCATCACCCGTGCCGACGGCACGAAACAGACGATCACCCTCAAGTGCCGGATCGATACGGAGGTGGAGATCGAATACATCGAGAACGGCGGCGTGCTGCACTACGTGCTGCGCAACCTCGCCAGGGGCTGAGCGCCCGCCCGTTCTTCCTCCCCGGGGCCCTCGCCGCAAGGCGGGGGCCTTTGCCTTGCGGCCTGTTTCCGCCCCTACGTGACTGCGGGCGCCAGATGCGCTAGGTTGGGGCCATGGTCGCACGCCGCCCCTCTCGCGCCCCCGTCCCCGCGGCCGGCGAAGGCGCTGCCGACTGGGCACCGGGAGACCCGGTGCGCCTGGGCACGCGCCGCTTCGTCCTGCGTTCGATGACAAAGCGCGACGCGAACCCCGAATTCCTGCGCTGGCATGCGGATCCGGAAATCCAGCTGGGCCACAACCTGCCGCCGAAACGCATGACCCGGCAGCAGGCGCTCGCCAGCCTGGTCCGGGCCGACAATCGCACCGTCTTCTACCTGATGATCGCCTCTCCGGTAGCCACCCACCCCGTCGGCTTCTACGCGGTGCGCACCGATCCGCGCGACTTGTGGGCCGAGATCAGCGTGACCATCGGCAACCGGGATTTCCGCCGCAGGGGCGTGTTCTCCGAAACCGTGCCCGTGCTGTGCACGTTTCTCTTTTCCCGGCTGGGGGTGCACAAGGTCATCGCCCGGATCCACGCCCGCAACACCGCCTCGATACGGGCCTTCGAGAAGGCGGGGTTTGTCCGCGAGGCGGTGCTGCGCGAACAGCTGACCTCGGTCGCCGACGGCTCGCGCCTCGATCAGCTGATCTTCGCCCTGTGGCGCCCCGAAGGGAAACGGCGGATACCGCCGCCCTGAGAGCGGTGAGGCGCGCCCGCGCGATCGGGGCCCTATTCGCCGCTCTGAGCCGCCGCCTTGGCCATCGCGGGACGGATGGTATTCTCCAGCACCCGCTGGGTGATCGGGCCGGCAAAGCGCATCACGATCCGCCCCTTGCCGTCGATCACGAAGGTTTCGGGAATGCCGTACACGCCCCATTCGATCGCGTTGCGCCCCTTGGGGTCGGCGGCCACGGCGGTGTAGGGGTCGATCAGCTCTTCGAGGAAGGCCAGCGCGTTCTTGGGCTCGTCCTTGTAGTTGATGCCGTAGATCTTCACCCCCTCGCGCGCCAGCTGGAGAATCTGGGGATGCTCCACCCGGCAGGGCGCGCACCAGCTGGCCCAGTAGTTCACCAGCTTCACGCCCGGTTCCTTGAGCACATCGGAGGTGAACGGCGTCTTGCCCTCCAGCGGAACCAGATCGACCTCGGGCACGACCCGCCCGGTCATCGTCGAGGGAAGCGCATCGGGGTTTTCCCGTTGCAGCCCGACAAAGAACACGACCCCGAAGACGGCAAATATCAGCGGGGGCAAGAACATCAACGGCTTGATTCTAGTCATTCCTTCTCCTGGCCTCGGCGGCCTCCAGTTCCCGTTTCACCCGGCGCGCGCGCGCCCATGTCATCCAGACGAGTCCCGCCAGAAGCACCCCCGTCGCGGCATAGGCCGAAAGAACCTCGACAGCGTATTTTCCCAGATCCGGCATCATCCCATCCTCTCGCGGGCCAGCAGCGCCTTGAGATGACGCGCCCTGATCTCGGTGCGGGTGCGAATCAGGACCAGCGCCACGAACAGCAGGATGAAGCCGACGATGGTGGTCACCAGCGGAAACCAGAACACGTCGGCCACGTTTTCCTCCTTGTCGAGCGACAGCGAGGCCCCTTGGTGCAGCCCCTGGTTCCAGAACAGCACCGCATAGCGCGACAGCACCGCAAAGACCGAACCCACCAGGCACAGCACCGTGGTCAGGTCGGCGGCGGTGTCGGGGTTCTCGATGGCCGCCCACAGCGCCACGTATCCCAGGTAGAACAGGAACAGGATCAGGAAGGAGGTCAGCCGCGGGTCCCAGGCCCACCAGGTGCCCCACATGGGCTGGCCCCAGATCGCCCCGGTGATCAGCGCGATCAGAGTCATCACCACCCCGATCGGTGCGGCCGCCTTGGCCGCCAGCGCCGAGACATGATGCCGCCGCACCAGCCAGATCAGCGAGGCCACCAGCATCATCACCCAGATGTTGATGGCCATCATCGCCGAGGGCACGTGGATGTAGATGATCTTGACGGTCGAGCCCATGCGGTAGTCGTCGGGGCTGAAGAAGAAGCCCCAGATCAGGCCGACCGCTATGAACACCCCGGCAAGCACCGAAACCACGGGCACGACCTTCCCGGACCAGCCCATGAAACGGCGCGGATTTGCGAACTCCCAGATCGACATGGCGTGTTTCTAGCCCCTTTCACTTCGGGCAACCATACACATGAACGTCAGCCGCTCAACGCAGATTGACGCGGATCGCCGCCGCCGCGGCAAAGGGCAGCAGGGCGATCGCCCCCAGGGTGATCCCGGCCATCAGCATCAGCGGCGTGCCGGCAGACAGCCCCTCGGCCCCGCGCCGCGCCGCTTCTGTCCCGAAGATCAGCGTCGGCACGTAAAGCGGCAGCACCAGCAGGCTCAGCAGCAGCCCGCCGCGCTTGAGCCCCACGGTGAGCGCCGCCCCGAAGGCCCCGATCATCGACAGCGCCGGGGTGCCGAGCGCCAGGGACAGCACCAGCCAGCCATAGCCCGGCCCCGGCAGGCTCAGCAGCACGCCGAGCACGGGTGCTGCCAGGGTCAGCGGCAGGCCGGTGGTCAGCCAGTGGGCCAGCGCCTTGACGGCCACCACCCCCTCCATCGGAATCGGCGCGGTGGCCAGCAGATCGAGCGAGCCGTCCTCGAAATCGAGCTGGAAGATGCGGTCGAGCGACAGCAGGCAGGCCAGCAGCGCCCCCAGCCACAGGATGCCCGGCGCGATCCGCGCCAGAAGCTCGGGCTGGGGGCCCACCCCGAAGGGCACCAGCACGGTGACAATCAGGAAGAACGCCAGCCCCAGCCCGAAGCCGCCGCCGGCCCGCATCGCAAGCCTGAGGTCGCGCACCAGCAGGCGGATCATGCGAAGGCCTCGTCGAACAGATCGTCACCCCGCGGGGCCACGGCACGGAAAGGCGTCACATCCAGAACCTCGGCCTCGATCCCCAGGTCGATATGGGTGGCGACCAGCACCGCGCCGCCCTCGGCCAGATGCGCCCGCACGGCGGCGGCGAACATTGCCACCGACGCCGCATCGAGCGAGACCGTCGGCTCGTCCATGGCCCAGATCTCGCGCCCGGTCACCAGCATCCGCGCCAGCCCCAGCCGCCGCTTCTGCCCGGCCGAGAGGTTTTGCGCCAGCCGCTGGGCAAGCGGGCGCAGCTCGAAGGCCTCCAGGGCATGGGAGATCTGCCCCGTGCCATAGATTCCGGCCCAGAATTCAAGGTTTTCGGCAACCGTCAGGGTGGCCTTCAACCCATCCGCATGGGCGCCGTAGGCAATCGATTCGGGCGGGGCGATCACCCGGCCCTCGCGCGGCGGCTGCAGCCCTGCGATGGTGCGCAGCAGCGTCGTCTTGCCCGAGCCGTTGGGCCCGCGCAGCACCAGCGCCTGCCCCGACCCCAGCGAGAACGAGATCCCGGCAAGCACGGCCACGCCGCCGCGGATGCAGGTGAGGTTGTCGACCACCAGTTCCATGGCCATGGGCTTAACCCATCGCGGCGCGGCCGGAAAGCCGCGATCACACCGGCAGGGCAGCCAGCGCCACCCGCCGGGCCTCGGTGAGCAGCACGTTGTAGCTGCGGCAGGCGGCCGGCGTGGCCATCACCTCGACCCCGGTGCCCGCCTCCTCCAGCGCCCGGCGCCAGCCGGCGGGCGGCGGGGCCATCTCCGCGCCCGTGCCCAACAGAAGCACGTCGATCTCGCCAGCCAGCGCCAGCAGGGCCGGCAGATCGTCCAGCCCGCCCCAGCCGCCGACCGTTTCGCCGTGCGCCAGAACGGGGCCGCGGAACACCTGCCCGCCGAAGCGGAAGAAGCCGGGGCCGTAGCCCTCGACCGGCACCGCGCCGGAAAATGTCATCTCGCTCAGGATCATGGCCGCCTCGCCCTTCTTGCGCCCCCCGTGTTAACCGCCCGGCCGGCATGGCTCAAGCGCGACGGGCACCCGCCCGCCGCGCCTCAATCGAACAGCGGCAGCCCCTGCAGCGCCGACACCGCGATGATCGCATAGGCCACCAGCCGGTAGAGCCGCTCGGCCCGGGGGCGAAACAGCCGCGCCCCGAGGACATTGCCGGCCAGATAGGGCAGCGTCACCAGCAGGCCCAGCCCCAGCGCCTGCGGCACCAGCCGCCCGAACAGCGCCAGCACCGCCAGCATCATCAGATCCGAAAGCACCAGATAGAGCAGCGTGTTGGCGCGAATCACCCGTGGCGGATGCGGCGCGGCCATGTAGAACATGATCACCGGCGGCCCCGGCAGCCCGGCCACCCCGGCCAGGAAACCGCCCAGTCCCCCGGTGCCGTAGATCAGCCCCCGGCTCAGCCGCCCCGTATAGCGCACCCCCGAGACCAGCAGCGCCAGCAGCACCAGCGCGATCACCGATACCCCGTAGCGGAACATCTCCGGCGAGGCCAGGGTCAGCACCCAGACCCCCAGCGGCAGCGCCACCAGCATGCCGGCGGCCAGCCGCAGCACGTCGCGCGGGTGGCCGTCGTGCAGCGCCCGCGGCACGTTGGGCAGCGGGCCGATCATGTCCATGATGACAAGGGTGGTAAGGGCCTCGAAGGGACCCAGGAACTGGCCCGCCACCGGCAGATAGACCATCGCGGTGCCGAACCCCGTGAAGCCGCGCACCAGCCCGGCCATGGCCGCCGCCGCCAGCAGCCACACCAGCCCCGGTTGCCCCAGGGCCGGTGTCAGCCATTCAGGCATCCACGTCGGCGAAGCGGGTTCCGGCGCCGGCGTCGGGCTTCGACCAGTCGCGCTTGACGCCGAACCACAGCAGCACGTTGGAGGCCACGAAGACCGAGGAATATGTCCCCACGATCACCCCCCAGGTCATCGCGAAGACGAAGCCCCGGATCACGTCGCCGCCCAGCACCAGGAGCGCAATCAGGGCCAGCAGGGTGGTGCCCGAGGTCATCACCGTGCGGCTCAGCGTCTCGTTGATCGAGAGGTTCAGCACCGCCCTGAGGCTTTTCTTCTTGTACTTGCGCAGGTTCTCGCGCACCCGGTCGAAGACCACCACCGTGTCGTTGAGCGAATAGCCGACGATGGTCAGCAGCGCGGCGATGATCGACAGGTCGAACGGAATCTGGAACAGGGCGAATATGCCGATGGTCAGCAGCACGTCATGGATCAGCGCCGCCACCGCGCCCACCGCGAACTGCCATTCGAAGCGCAGCCAGATGTAGACCAGCACCGCCGCGATCGCCAGCACCACCGCGATGATCGCCGATTGCACCAGTTCGGCCGAAACCTTCGGCCCGACGCTTTCCACCGAGGGGAAGGTGATCTGCGGATCAAGCGCCCGCAGCGCCGCCTCAACCCGGTTGATGGTCTCCACCGAGACGCTCTCTTCGCCCTCCTGGGCCTCGATGCGGATCATCGCGACGTTCTTGTCCGGCCCGAAGGTCGGATCGAACAGTTCGGTGATCGAGACATCCCCCAGATCGAGCGCCTGCAGCGCCTTGCGGTAGGCGCCCACGTCCACCGGCTGGGTGCTTTCGGTGCGGATCGTGGTGCCGCCGCGGAAATCGATCCCGAAATTGAGCCCCATGGTGAAGAACAGCACCACCGAAAGCACCACCGCCAGCATCGAGCCGCCGAAGGTGAAGGCCGCGCCGCGGAAGAAATCGATCTTCGTGTT
>WFPZ01000277.1 GCA_015487335.1 Paracoccaceae bacterium | reverse complement strand
CGGGTGATGGTGCCGGTCTTGTCCATGGCCAGGGCGGTCATCTTCGAGGGGGCCTCGATATAGGCCCCGCCCTTGACCAGCACCCCGTTGCGGGCCGAGGAGGCCAGAGCGGCGACGATGGACACCGGGGTGGAGATCACCAGCGCGCAGGGGCAGGCGATCACCAGCAGTACCAGCGCGTTGTAGATCCAGAAATCCCAGGCGCCACCGGCCACCAGCGGCGGCAGGACGGCGATGAGGATGGCCGCGACCATCACCGCGGGGGTGTAGACGCGGGCGAATTTCGCCACCCACTGTTCCACCGGAGCACGGCGCGAGTGGGCCTCGGAGACCATGCGGATGATGCGCGAGAGCACCGTATCGCTGGCCGGCTTCGTGACTTCCACCACAAGGGTGCCGTCGCCGTTGATGGTGCCGGCATAGACCTCGTCGCCCTCCTGCTTGGGAACCGGGGCGCTTTCGCCGGTGATCGGAGCCTGGTTGACGTCGCTGATTCCCTTGACCACCACCCCGTCGAGCGCGATGCGGTCGCCGCCGCGCAGGATGAAGCGCTCGCCCACCTTGACCGAGGCGGCGCGGACTTCCTCTTCGGTGCCGTCCTCGCGCAGGATGCGGGCCGTGGGCGGGCTGAGATCGAGCAGGGCGGCCACCGCGTTGCGGGCGCGCCCGACGCTCCAGCTTTCAAGCGTCAGCGACAGCGAGAAGAAGAAGGCCACGGTGGCGGCCTCGAAGAACTCGCCGATGAAGATGGCGCCGGTGACGGCGACCACCATCAGAAGGTTCATGTCGGGCGACAGGCGGCGGGCCGAAGACAGCGCCTTGGGCGCCACGAAGCGGGCGCCGAAGATGATGGCAAGCAGAAACAGGACGGATTCGGACAGCGGCATTTCCACCGTGCCGTGACCGGCGAAGATGCGAACGATGCCCGAAAGCCCCGATTCGGTTGCGTGCACCACCAGGCCTGCCAGCCAGAACAGACCGCTGAGCCCGGTATAGAATTTCTGGCGCGCCAGATGTGCCGCATGGTCGGCCTCGGCTTTCTCCGAATCCCAGCGCTTGGCGCTCATGCCGGTTTTCTCGATGGCGGCGATGATCTCTTCGTCGCTCATCGGGTTGGCGGTATCGAGGATGGTCATGCGGGCATTGAGCACGTCGAAGGCCATGTGCTCTTCTCCGCCCAGCGCCGGGCCGAGAGCCTTTTGCAGGATCGCCACCTCCTCGGCGCAATCCAGGCCGTTCACCCGGAAGCTGCGGCCGGCGGCATCCACATTGCCGATCGGGCCGATGTCGCCGCACATGGCGCCCTCGCCCGAACCGCAGCAACCGCCGCCGGTTTCGGCGTGGTCATGTGCGTGGCCATGATCGTGGTTGTGCGAATGGCCATGATCATGGCTGTGATCATGGGGCTCGTGGTCGTGTTCCTTTGCCTTGGCAAGGGCCGGCATGGGCTGCTCCTCGATGTTCGAATCCTTCGAACCGTCCAGATAGACCCTCTAGCCGCTATAGGTTCAAGGGGAAATCGCATCATTTTCCGGCTGGCGCCTTCGGAGGCGTTTCCACGGGGATTGCGCCCGTTTCGTGCCCGATCGCGCCTCGATACGGTGCAGGGGCGTGAAATGGCGCCATATCGGGCGGTTGCCCCTTGCAGGAAGGGGGCGTGGCGGTGAATATCGCCCGCAGACCGGGACGAAAGGGCCGGCCCCGGCCGAGCGAGGCCGGGACATCAGGATGCGAAACCGAAGGGAGCCGAGAAATGGGTAGACTGAAGACACTGGCGCTGGCCGCCTCCACGGCGATGTTCGCCGCGACGATGGCGCTGGCCGACGACCACAAGCTGAAGGTGGGCATGATCACCACGCTTTCGGGCGGCGGCGCAGGCCTGGGCATCGACGTGCGCGACGGCTTCATGCTGGCTGTCAAGCTGGCCGGTGGCGACGACATGGACGTGGTGATCGAGGACGATCAGCGCAAGCCCGACATCGCCGTGCAGCTGGCCGACAAGATGATCCAGTCGGACAAGGTGGATGTGCTCACGGGCATCATCTGGTCCAACCTGGCGATGGCGGTGGTGCCCGCGGTGACCGCCCAGGGCAAGTTCTACCTCTCGCCCAATGCCGGGCCTTCGGCGCTGGCCGGCAAGGGCTGCAGCCCCTTCTACTTCAATGTCGCTTGGCAGAACGACAACCTGCACGAGGCCGCAGGCGCCTATGCCAATGACGCTGGCTACAAGAACACCTTCATCCTCGCGCCCAACTACCCGGCCGGCAAGGACGCGCTGACCGGCTTCAAGCGCTACTTCAAGGGCAACCTGGCCGGTGAGGTCTATACCAAGCTGGGCCAGAAGGACTATGCCGCCGAGATCGCCCAGATCCGCGCCTCGGGGGCCGACAGCGTGTTCTTCTTCCTGCCCGGAGGGATGGGGATCTCCTTCCTCAAGCAATATGCCGACAGCGGGGTCGGCCTGCCGGTGGTGGGCCCGGCCTTCAGCTTCGATCAGGGCATCCTTCAGGCGGTGGGCGACGCGGCGCTGGGGGTGAAGAACACCTCGCAGTGGAGCAAGGACCTCGACAACGAGGCAAACAGGAAGTTCGTGGCCGCCTTCCAGGCCGAATACGGCCGCCTGCCCTCGCTTTACGCCAGCCAGGGCTATGACACCGCCAACCTGCTGCTCAGCGCCATGGAAAAGGCCGATGTGGATGATCCGGAGGCCTTCCGCGCCGCCCTCAAGGAGGCCGATTTCGACTCGGTGCGCGGCAACTTCGCCTTCGGGCCCAACCAGCACCCGATCCAGAACATCTACGTGCGCGAGGTGATCAAGGAGGGCGACATCTACACCAACAGGATCGTCGCCACCGCCTTCGAGAACCACCAGGACGCCTACGCCGCCGAATGCAAGATGTGACGAAGGTGAAATGACAGGCCCCGGGCCCGCCACCCGCGGGTCCGGGCCTTTCGTGCAGGATTTCCCGCCATGTCCGCTCTCTTGTTGATCGAGCAGGTGCTCAACGGCCTGCAGTTCGGCGTCATGCTGTTTCTGATGGCGGCCGGGCTGACGCTGGTGTTCGGGGTGATGGGGCTGATCAACCTCGCCCATGGCTCGCTCTACATGGTGGGGGCTTTCGCGGCGGCGGCGGTGGCGGCGGCCACGGGCTCTTTCCTGCTGGCGCTGGCTGCCAGCCTGACGGCTGCCGCGCTGGCCGGGGCGCTGGTGGAGCTGGCGGTGATCCGCAGGCTCTACGACCGCGACCACCTTGATCAGGTGCTGGCCACCTTCGCGCTGATCCTGATCTTCTCGGAAGGCACGCGGTGGCTGTTCGGCTCCTTTCCGCTCTATCTCGACATCCCCGACTACCTGTCCGGCCCGGTCACCCTGCCCGGAGGCATCCGCTACCCGCTCTACCGTCTGGCGCTGATCGTCATCGGGTTGCTGGTGGCGGCAGGGCTGTTTCTGCTGATCGCCAGAACCCGTCTGGGCATGCGCATCCGCGCCGGGCAGAGCGACCGCGAGATGATCGCGGCGCTGGGGGTCAACATCTCGGCGCTTTACACGATGGTCTTCGCGCTGGGAGCGGCGCTGGCGGGCCTTGCCGGGGCGCTGGTGGGGGCGATCCAGTCGGTGCAGGTGGGCATGGGCGAGCCGGTGCTGATCCTGGCCTTCGTGGTGATCGTGATCGGCGGCATCGGCTCGGTCCGGGGGGCGCTGATCGGCGCCTTGCTGGTGGGGCTGACCGACACCCTCGGGGGCGCGCTGCTGCCTTCGTTCTTTTCGCTCTTCATGGACCCGGCCAGCGCCACCTCGGTGGGCTCGGCGCTGGCCTCGATGCTGATCTACATCCTCATGGCCGGGGTGCTGGTGGTGCGCCCCTCGGGCCTGTTCGGGAGGGTCTGAGGTGTCGCGCGAGGCTGTTCTCAACGGGGTGATCGCGCTGGGGCTGCTGGCGGTGCCGCTGTGGGCCTGGGCTGCGGACGAGCCCTTCGTCATCACCCTGGCCACCCGGGTGGCAATCCTGGCGCTGGCCGGGGTGGGGCTGAACATCGCGCTGGGGCTGGGCGGGCTGGTGAGCTTCGGCCACGCGGCCTTCTTCGGGATCGGCGGCTACGCGATGGGGATCCTGGCCAGCCATGCCCAGAGCTACGAGCCGCTGATGGAATGGCCCGTTCTCATCGAAGGCACCAGGAGCATGCCGGTGATCTGGCTGGTGGCGGTGGTGGCCAGCGCTCTGGCGGCGCTGGTGATCGGGGCGCTCTCCCTGCGCACCTCGGGTGTCTATTTCATCATGATCACGCTGGCGTTCGCGCAGATGCTCTACTACTTCACCATCAGCTGGCCGGCCTACGGCGGCGAGGACGGGCTGTCGATCTACCTGCGCAACAGCTTTCCCGGCCTCAACACCCTGGACCCGATCCAGTTCTTTGCGATCTGCTACGCGATCCTGCTGGCGGCGCTGTTCTTCACCGCGCGGCTGGCGAAATCGCCCTTCGGGCTGGCGCTGGCCGCGGCGCGCCAGAACGCCGCGCGGGTCGAGGCCGTCGGCATCCGGCCCTACCGGGTGCGGCTGGTGGCCTTCGTGATCTCGGCCGCGCTCACCGGGCTGGCCGGGGCGCTGTTTGCCGATCTCAACCGCTTCGTCAGCCCCGCGATGTTCGGCTGGAACATCAGCGGCGAGATCATGGTGCTGGTGATCCTCGGCGGCGTGGCGCGGCTGTTCGGGCCGGTGGCGGGGGCGGCGCTGTTCATCCTGCTGGAAAACGTGCTGGGCGGCATCAGCGAATACTGGCAGGTCTTCCTCGGGCTGCTGCTTCTGGGGGTGGTGCTGTTTGCCCGCGGCGGGCTGGTCGGGCTGATCGCCGGGCGCGAGGCCACCCATGACTGAGCCGGTTCTGGAAATACGCGACATCCGCAAGGCCTTCGGCGCGCTGAAGGCCAGCGACGGGATCAGCCTCGATCTGCGCGAAGGCGAGATCCACGCCCTGATCGGGCCGAACGGGGCGGGAAAATCCACCCTGATCCAGCAGATCGCCGGCGGTCTGCGCCCCGATTCCGGCACCGTGCATTTTCTGGGCGAGGACGTGACCGCCCTGCCCGCCGCCGCGCGTGCCCGGATGGGGCTGGCGCGGACCTTTCAGATTTCCTCGCTGGCGATGGAGCACACCGTGCTGCAGAACCTCGTGCTGGGGGCGCTGGGGGCGCGCGGCGGGGTATTCCGCTTCTTCCGTCCGGTAATGAAGGACGGCGCCCTGCTGGAAGCCGCCCGCGAGGCCATGGCGGCGGTGGGGCTGGAGGAGCTGGCCCGCACCCGTGTGGCCGATCTTTCCCACGGCCAGCGCCGGCAGCTCGAGGTGGCGGTGGCGCTTGTCCTGAAGCCCCGGGCCTTCCTGATGGACGAGCCGATGGCCGGGCTGGGGCTGGAGGGCTCGCGGCAGATGACCCGCTTTCTCGACGGGCTGCGGGCCGAGGCGCCGATCCTGCTGGTCGAGCATGACATGGATGCCGTCTTTGCCCTGGCCGACCGGATCAGCGTGCTGGTCTATGGCCGGGTGATCGCCACCGGCACGCCGCGGGAGATCCGCGCCGACAGCGAGGTGCGCCGCGCCTACCTGGGCGAGGAGGACATGGCATGAGCCTGCTGGAGCTGTCCGCCGTCACCGCCTTCTACGGCCCCTCGCAGGCGCTTTTCGGGGTGGACCTTGCCGTGGAAGAGGGCGAGGTGGTGGCGCTGATGGGCCGCAACGGCATGGGCAAGACCACCACGATCCGGGCGATCTGCCGGCTCCTTCCCATTCGCGAGGGCTCGATCAGGCTGGACGGCCGCGACATCCGGGCGCTGCCCTCCTTTCGGGTGGCGCGCATGGGGGTGGGGCTGGTGCCCGAGGGGCGGCGCTGCTTTCCCAACCTGACGGTGGAGGAAAACCTGCTGGCCGCCGCCCGCCCCGGCGAATGGGACATGCCCCGGGTGATGCGCCTTTTTCCGGCGCTTGCGCCCCGGCGCGGGCAGATGGCGGCCTCGCTTTCGGGCGGCGAGCAGCAGATGCTGGCCATCGGCCGCGCCCTGATGACCAATCCGCGGCTGCTGCTTCTGGACGAGGCTACCGAGGGGCTGGCGCCGGTGGTCCGGCAGGAGATCTGGGCGGCGATATCGCGGCTGAAATCGGAAACCGGGCTGGGGATCGTGGTGGTGGACAAGTCGCTGCGCGAGTTGCGCACGGTTGCCGACCGCGGCGTGATCCTGGCGCGCGGGCGCACGGTGTGGGAAGGCGGATTCGACCGGCTCGATGAAGATCTGACCAGCCGCTATCTGGGTGTGTGACAACTGCCTGAGGTGGCGCCGGCCTGCCGGGCGAGAGCAGAACCGGCAGAAGAAACCTGCACCGGCGTGGTGCCCCGTGCGGGCAGATTGGCCGCCGATCAGCGGGAATCGCTCAGCCAGTCCTCCTCGTGGATGTGATCGGATGGTTTTTCGCGCCCCAGATAGCAGCGGATGTGGAATTTGCCGAAATGCAGGCTGAGCCGGGTTTCGGGCATCTCCCGGCCCAGACGGGCGCAGGCTTCGGCAAGGATTTCCTCGATCCGGCCCTGCACCTCCGGCACCTGCGCGGGATCGCCTTCTCCTGGCCGGGCCCGGGGGACGATGTCGCCGATCAGCAGCTCGCTTTTGCCGTGCAGCTCGGCCAGGCGGATGGCTTCCTGCAGCTGGGCCAGGGCCACGTCGTGGTTCTCGCGGGCGAGATGGCGGCCGTCCATGCACAGGGCATGGGGCGTGGTGTGGAACATCTTCCGGCCACGTGCATGGCCGGCCGGTCTGGCGGAGGGCGGCGGCATCCCGACGCGGGGGGATGCCACCGGCGACGGAAGGCGCTCGGCTTGTATCATCCGGTCTCCTTTGCGCATTGCGCGCCGAACCTCACAACTTCCGGGGAAATTCTTGGCAAGCAATGTGGCAGAATTATGGCAAAAGGCCCTGCCCGTTTCCGCAGGACGAAAGGCGCCCTCTTCACCAATCCTCATCTGGTGGACGGCTTTCTTGGACCTACAATTTATTGATTTGATATCATGAACTTATTGCAAATTGGTGACACCTGTTTACCAAATTTTCCGAAGGGATTCGCCGCTGTTCGCATTGCCCGGGCCGGCGGGTATTTTCATGGCCGAAGCAAAAAAGGCCCGCAAAGGGCTTCGAGGCAGAGAGCAGCATGCCAACCACATATCTCGACCAGTTCTGGTTGATCGATCCCTATGCGCCCCCGCCACCGGGGACCTTGCTGACGGTCCGCAAGTACACGATCGTCGATCAGAACGACAACGACCTGATCAACCGTTTTTCCAACGATTCCATCGACGGGGTGGATATCACCGCATCCTATGTCGGCGATACCGTCACGGTTCAGCTGGCCGACGGCTCCACCACCACGATCACCGGGGTGACATTCTATCTGGCCGACGGACGAACGCTCTTCACGCCCAGCGACGGTTCGGTGCTCGAGGATGCCACGCTGGTATCGACCTCCTGGGTTTCCGGGCAGAGCTCTCTGGCAGTGGGGGATCTGGGCCCTTCCTGCTTCACGCCGGGCACGCTGATCGCCACTGCCACGGGAAACCGCCCGGTGGAGAGCCTTCACCCGGGAGATCTTGTCGAAACCGCCGACGACGGGCCGATGCCGCTGCGTCTGGTGCACAGGCGACGGCTGTCGGCTGCGCATCTGGCCGCGCATCCTGACCATGGCCCGGTGCGGATCAGGGCAGGCGCCTTGGGCCGGGGCTTGCCGGGGCGCGACCTGACGGTCTCGCCGCAGCACCGGATCATGCTGCGCTCGGCGATTGCAGAGCGGATGTTCGGCGAGGCGGAAATTCTGGTGCCGGCCTGCCAGCTTGCGGGATTTCCTGGCATCGACCGCCTGACCGCCCCCCAGGGGGTGGAATACCTGCATCTGCTGTTCGATCGCCACGCCATCGTCTTTGCCGAGCGCAGCCCCGCCGAGAGCCTCTACCTTGGTGCCGTGGTGCACGAATCCCTGACCCCGCGCGAGATCGACGCGATCAGGGCCCGCCTGCCGCAGCTGCGCAACGGCCGGATGCAGCCCGCGCGGTTGTTCGTGCGCGGGCGCCGGCTGCGCTCATTGCTTGAACGCCACCGGCGCAATGGCAAACCGCTGGTCTCGGTGGAAATGAACCCCCGATCCGCCCTTCTTCACGCCCTGGCCTGAAGGCCTGAAGGCCGGGGCGGGAGGTCAGTTGCCGGATTTCCAGCCCGCCTCGTCGTGGCTGCCGTCGCAAAACGGCTTGTTCTTCGACAGGCCGCAACGGCACAGGACATATTTGTGCGCGCTTTGCCCCTCGGCCCAGTAGGGGGCCTCGACGGGGATGTTGCGCACCCGGTAGGGGCCGTCGCGCTCTACCGTGATCGAGACCTCGTCGTCGTGGATCGCCCGCGGCTCGCCGCCGGGCTCGCTCAGGCGCAGGGCCCCGGAAGGGCAGGCGGCAACTGCCTCGGCAACCTCCTCCGGCGTGGCGTTGTCGGGCATCACCCAGGGATCCCTGTCGCGGTCGAAGACTGCCCCCAGACGGCGCACGCATTCGCCCGCCCTGCTGCACAGCAGCCTGTTGAAATAGACGGTGGTTTCCCGCCCTTCATAGACGAAGACCCTGTCCTGCGAGGAGACATCCCCGGGGGTGCTGTCAAAGCCGATATCCTTGTGGGCGCCGTCGCAGAAGGGCTTGTTCTTCGACGCTCCGCAACGGCACAGGGCGCGAACCGGCTTTTCCTCGGCCAATGAACCGTCCTCGAGACGCAGGATCTTGACGTTGCGGACAACGAAGGGGCCGTTTTCGCGGGGGGATATGCTTGGCTTTTCGTCGCTCATGGGTTCTCCTCCTGTTCGCGCGAAGAGGAAACCATGGCGCGCGCCCTCCCGCAAGAGGAGAGAGCGCGCAGGCTTTCTGCGCAAATGCTCAGATGCTGGCGACGGCCTCGCGCAGCATCTCGCGCACCTCGCCGGCCACGGCCTTGAGCTCGTCGTTGTCGATGGCGCTCATCGAGGCCACCGGGTCGATCGCGCTGACCTCGATCCCGCCCTCGACCTCGCGCAGGATCACGTTGCACGGCAGCATG
>WFPZ01000276.1 GCA_015487335.1 Paracoccaceae bacterium | reverse complement strand
GTGGCGATGGCCGAAAAGGTCAAGGTCGCGGCGATCTACACTTTGCCGGTGGAACAGCAGTGGATCAGCCGCATTCACAAGGCGCTCAATGCCGCAGCCGAGCGCGGTGACATCGAATACGTCTACTCGGAAAACGTTGCCAACACGGACTATGAGCGCGTGATGCGCGAATATGCCGAGGCCGGGCAGCAACTGATCGTTGGCGAGGTCTTCGGGCTGGAGCGCGCCGCGCGCAAGGTCGCGGCCGACTACCCGGATACCGCCTTCCTGATGGGCTCGTCCTTCGGGCCGTCGGGCAACAATTTCTCGGTTTTCGACAACTGGATCCACGAACCCAGCTACCTGACCGGAATCGTCGCCGGCTCGATGACCAAGAGCAACATCATCGGCATGGTCGGGGGCTATGCGATCCCCGAGGTGAACCGGCTGATGAACGCCTTCATGGACGGGGCGCGTTCGGTCAACCCGGATGTGAAGTTTCTCGTGAACTTCATCGACAGCTGGTATGATCCGCCAAAGGCCAAGGAAGCGGCGTTCGCGATGATGGATGCCGGCGCCGATATCATGTACGCCGAACGCTTCGGCGTGTCGGACGCGGCGGTGGAGCGCGGCGTGAAGGCGATCGGCAACGTGATCGACACCTCGGCCGATTATCCGGACACCATCCTCGCTTCGGCCCTGTGGCACATGGAGCCGACCATCGACCGCGCCATCAAGGCGGTGGCCGAGGGGCGCTGGGAAGCGGCCGACTACGGGCAGTACAGCTTCATGAAATACGGTGGCGGATCCATCGTGCTGGATGAAAACCTGGTGCCGCCCGAAGTGGTGGCCAAGGTGCGCGCCGTCGAGAAGGATATCCGTGACGGGCTGTTCCGCGTCAACGTGAACGACGCCAGGCCGGTATCCGACAAGTAGGCAGGAAGGGCGCCGGGCGACCGGCGCCCTTGATCCCATGCAAGACCAGGTCATCCTGACGCTCAGCGGTCTGACCAAGCGGTTCGGCCCGGTTCTGGCCGCCGATGGCATCGATCTGACCCTGCGCCGCGGCGAGGTGCTGGCGCTTCTGGGCGAGAATGGCGCCGGCAAGACCACGCTGATGAACATGCTGTTCGGCCATTACGTGCCCGATGCGGGGCATGTGGAGATCGTCGGCGAAGACGGCCGCCCGCACCGCTTGCCGCCGGGCCAGCCCCAGGCGGCGATCGATGCGCGCATCGGCATGGTGCATCAGCATTTCACCCTGGCCGAGAATCTCAGCGCGCTCGACAACATCCTGCTCGGCTCCGAAAGCCTGCTGTCGCTGCGGCGCAACCGGCGCGCTGCGCGCGCCCGGCTCGAGGAGATCATGCGCGGGTCGGGGCTGGCGGTCTCGCTGGATGAAAAGGTCGGGGCGCTTTCCGTGGGCGAGCGCCAGCGGGTTGAAATTCTCAAGGCGCTTTTCCACGACGTGCGGGTGCTGGTGCTGGACGAGCCGACCGCGGTGCTGACCCCGCAGGAGGCCGACAGCCTGTTTGCCAGCCTGCGCAAGATGGTGGCGCGCGGGCTGTCGGTGATCTTCATCTCGCACAAGCTGCACGAGGTTCTGGCCTTCTCCGACCGCATCGCCGTGCTGCGCCACGGCCGCAAGGTGGGCGAGCTGACGACAGCCGAGGCCGACCGCGACCGCATCGCGCGGTTGATGGTGGGAGAGGAAGCCTCCATCCCGCCGCGTCAGCCCGCCACCCCCGGCGAGCCGGTGCTGGTTCTTCAACGCGTCACGGTGAAGGGCGAGAGCGCGCGCAACAGCCTGCGCGGTGTCTCGCTGACGGTGCGCGCGGGCGAAATTGTCGGGGTGGCCGGGGTTTCCGGCAATGGGCAGTCGGCGCTGGCGCAGCTGGTCTCGGGGCTGATCCGGCCCGACAGCGGCACCATGATCCTGGCCGGGCGGGAGATTTCCAGCCCGAGCCCGAAGCTGATGATCCGCTCGGGTGTGGGGCGCATCCCCGAGGACCGCCACCGCGACGGGGTGATCGGCTCCATGAGCGTGGCCGAGAATCTGATACTGGAGCGTCTGGACGAACCCGACGTGCAGCGCCACGGCTTCCTGCGCCGCGAGGCCATCGCCCGCCACGCGAAGGAGCTGGTCGCCGCCTATGACGTGCGCGGCCCCGGCATCGACGCGCCGGTGGCGCTGCTGTCGGGGGGCAACATCCAGAAGCTGATCCTCGCCCGGGTGCTGGAGCGCGCGCCAAGGCTGATTCTGGCCAACCAGCCCACCCGCGGGCTGGATTTCGGTGCCACCGCCGAGGTCGGCCGCCGGCTGATCGAGGCACGCGGGCGCGGGGCGGGGGTGATCCTCATTTCCGAGGATCTCGACGAGATCCTCGAATTGTCCGACCGCATCGTGGTGATGCATGACGGCCAGCTGATCGAGACCGACAGCCGGGACCGAACGGCGATCGGGCTGATCATGACGGGGCAGGGGCAGGCGGCATGATCGAGATAGAACCGAGAGGGGAGATATCGCGCACGGCGCGGGTGGCGATCCCGGTGGCCGCGGCGCTGGTGGCGCTGGCGCTGGCCGCCCTGCCGCTGGCATTCGCCGGCGCGCCGATCATCCCGGCCTATGCCCAGATGTTCTCCGGGGTCTTCGGCTCGGTGTTTTCCTTTACCGAGATGCTGACCCGCGCCACGCCGCTGATCTTTACCGGCCTGGCCGCGGCGCTGGCCTTCAAGGCGCGGCTGTGGAACATCGGCGCGGAAGGGCAGCTCTATCTTGGCGCCATGGCCACCGTGGCGGTGGGGGCGGGCGCCATCGATGCCCCGCCCCTCGTGCTGGTGCCGCTGGTGATGGTGGCAGGCGCGGCTGCGGGCGGGCTTGGCATGCTGGGCCCGGCCTGGCTCAAGACGCGTTTCGGCGCCGACGAGGTGGTGACATCGCTGCTGCTCAACTTCATCATCCTGATCTTCGTGCAGATGATGCTGGAGGGTCCGCTGAAGGATCCGATGGGCATGGGCTGGCCCCAGTCCGAGCCGGTGGTCGATGCCGCCACGCTGCCGCGGCTGATCGACCGGATGCGCCTCCATGCCGGGCTGATCGTGGCGCTGGCGGCGGCGGTGGTGGTCCATGTGGCGCTGGCCCGCACCACCTGGGGCTTTCGCATCCGCGCGGTGGGCGAAAACGCAGCCGCCGCGCGCCACGCCGGGATCGGCGTGAGCCGCACGCTTCTTGCGGTGGGGTTCATCTCGGGCGCGCTGGCGGGGCTGGCCGGGGTCAGCGAGGTGGCCGGGCTCAAGGGCTACCTGACCACCGATCTGTCGCCCGGCTACGGCTATTCGGGGATCGTGGTGGCGATGCTGGCGGGGCTTTCGCCCATGGGCGTGGTGCTGGCCGCCCTTTACGTGGCCAGCGTCTTCGTGGGCGCCGACAGCATGAGCCGGGCGATGGGGGTGTCCTCCTTCCTGGCCGATCTGGTGGTGGCGCTGTCGCTGATCTCGGTGCTGGTGGGCGGGTTCTTCGCCCGCTACCGGCTGCGGTTCACGGGCAGGGGCAGGGCCGGCACATGATGGATTTGCTGCAGATATTCCTCAACGAGAGCTTCTGGGTGGCCTCCTTGCGCATTGCCACGCCGCTGATCTTCGGCGTGATCGGCGCGCTGCTGTGCGAGCGCGCGGGGGTGCTCAACCTCGGGATCGAGGGGATTTTCGTGGTCGGCGCCATGGTCGGCTGGATGGCCGTGTGGCAGGGCGCATCGCTGTGGATGGGAGTGGCGGCGGCGGCCGGCGCGGGGGCGCTGTTCGGGCTGTTGCATGCGATTCTCACGGTGCCGCTGGGGCTGTCGCAGCATGTCTCGGGGCTGGGGATCACGCTGTTTGCCACCTCGGCGGCCTCGTTTCTCTACCGCACGCTGCTGCCCGACGTCACCTCGCCGCCGCGCATCACGCCCTTTCAGCCGATGGACGTGCCGGTTCTCTCCGACATCCCCTTCCTCGGCCCGGTGGTGTTCCAGCAGACGGCCCTGACCTGGCTGGCGCTGGTCATGGTGGGGGTGGTCTGGTGGGTGATGGAGCGCACGCCCCTGGGGGTGGCGATCAAGGCGGTGGGCGACAACCCCGAAGCGGTGAACGCGCAGGGGCTTTCCGTCTACGGCCTGCGCATCGGGGCGGTGACGGCGGGCTCGGCGCTGATGGCCCTGGGCGGGGCCTTCCTGACCATGTCGGCCTTCGATGCCTTCTTCTTCGGGATGGTGAACGGCCGGGGCTGGATTTCCATCGCGCTGGTCATCTTTGCCAGCTGGCGGCCAGGCAAGGCGCTCCTGGGGGCGCTTCTGTTCGGCATGTTCGATGCGCTTCAGGTGCGCCTGCAGACGGAGGCCGGCGCCGTGGTGCCGCCGCAGGTGTTCCTGATGGCGCCCTACATCCTGTCGATCGTGGCGCTGGTGATCGTGGCCCGCCGGGCCGAGTATCCGCGCGCGCTGCTCAAGCCGTGGTTCAGGGGGCAGCGGTAGTGCGCCGCCGGGTGCTGTCCGCTCTTCCGGGGCGCAAACACTGACATGAACGGAGCAAGCCCATGTTCGATCTGATCCTCAGGAACGCCACCCTCCCGGACGGGCGTTCCGGCCTCGACATCGCCTGCCGGGACGGCACCATCGCCGCCGTCGAGCCGCGGATCGGGGCCGAGGCGCGCGAGGTGCTGGATGCCGGCGGCCAGCTTGTCAGCCCGCCCTTCGTCGATCCGCATTTCCACATGGACGCCACGCTGTCGCTGGGGCGGCCGCGGATGAACGTCTCGGGCACGCTTCTGGAGGGCATCGCGCTGTGGGGCGAGCTCAAGCCCGAGCAGACGGTGGACGAGATCATCGCCCGCGCCCTGCGCTACTGCGACCTGGCGGTCTCCATGGGGATCGGCGCGATCCGCAGCCATGTGGATGTCTGCGATGACGAGCTCAAGGGCGTTCAGGCGCTCCTGGAGGTGCGCCGGCAGGTGGCGCCCTGGCTTGAGCTGCAGCTGGTCGCCTTCCCCCAGGACGGGGTGCTGCGCGACGCATCGGCGCTGGACAACCTCACCCGCGCGCTGGACATGGGCGTCGAGGTGGTGGGCGGCATCCCGCATTTCGAGCGCACCATGGAGGAGGGGGCGCAAAGCGTGCGCCTGTTGTGCGAAATCGCCGCCGAGCGGGGCCTGCGCGTCGACATGCATTGCGACGAGACCGACGATCCGCTCAGCCGCCATGTGGAAACCCTGGCCTTCGAGACGCAGCGGCTGGGGCTTCAGGGGCGGGTGGCCGGCTCGCACCTGACCTCGATGCACTCGATGGACAACTACTATGTCTCCAAGTTGATCCCCCTGATGGCCGAGGCCGAGCTGCACGCCATTCCCAACCCGCTGATCAACATCATGCTGCAGGGCCGCCACGACACCTACCCCAAGCGCCGCGGCCAGACCCGGGTGCGCGAGCTGCGCGATGCCGGGATCAATGTGGCCTTCGGCTCGGACTGCGTGATGGATCCGTGGTATTCCCTGGGCAGGGCCTGCATGCTGGACGTGGCCCACATGGGGCTGCACGTGGGCCAGCTGTCCTCGCGCGAAGACATGCGCTGGTGCTTCGATGCGGTAACCGTCAACCCGGCGCGCGCCATGGGGCTGGAAGGCTACGGCCTGGAGGTGGGCTGCCGGGCCGATTTTGTGCTGCTGCAGGCCGAAGACCCGATCGAGGCCATCCGTCTGCGCGCCCACCGTCTGGCGGTGGTGCGGGGCGGGCGCATCATCAGCCGCAGCGCGCCGGTGACGCACGAGCTGCGCCTGCCCGGCCGCCCCGAGGCACTGAACCCGGCAGCCTACGCCCCGAAACCCGCCACGCCCGACGCGGGCTGAAGGGTGCGCCCCGGCACTTCCCGGGAGGGCAGGGCGCGCCTGCCTGTCGAAACTCGTCCCCACGCGCGCCCGCTCCGGGCGAGGCGGGGCCGGTGCTCAGAGCGCGTAGACCAGCACCGTGACGGTGATCATGACGAAGGCGAAGACCGTCAGCGAGAGCGCCGCCATGGTGCGCCCCGTGCGCCGGTTGGTCTCTCTCACCTTCAGCCACAGCTCTTCGGCGGTTTCGGGATATTCCAGTGCCGCCGAATTGGAACCGCGCCAGCCGTGGCGCGCCGCCCAGCGCCGGCTTTCGGCGGCGTTCCAGCCGTTGGTGAGGATCAGCAGGGTCAGGAGGATGAGGATCGAGGACGGCACCCAGATGGTGTAGCCGCCGATGGTTTCATCGGCCAGGGGCGCGAAGCCCCACAGGCGCTCGCCCGTTCCGTAGGCGGTGTAGAGCACGTTTTCCTTCAGCGTGGTCAGGGAGCCCAGCAGGATGTTGGAAAGGATCACCCCGATCAGGGCCAGGGCGCGGAACGGATGGGGGGCGCCCTCGGGCGGGTCGCGCGGATCGAGGATCAGGGCGAAGAACAGCAGCCCGGCAGCCACCATTGTGCCATGCGCGGCAAGCCCCAGCGGCGGGGCGGCGAGGGCCGCTTCGTGCAGCGCGGGAACCTGCCACAGGTAGAGCGAGGCCACCAGCAGGGCGAAGGCCACCGGCAGCCGCCGGAAGACCGCGCGGGCCCGCGCCACGGCCGGGCGGTGGCCCAGCCGGCCCAGGGACTTGCGCCATGTCCGGGGCAGGCCTGCGGCCAGAACCGGCCAGGGGCGGGCCAGAGCGATCAGCAGCGGCCCCAGAAGCCGGACCAGCAGGTGCTGGACCTGATGGACGAGAAACAGCTTCTGCGCGGGCGGCGAAAGCGGGGCGTCCAGCGACAGGACGAGGGCCAGCATTCCGACGGCGAAAAGGAACGGCCGCAAGGGCCCGACCGGGCCGCCGGCCAGGCGCGGGCGCCGCAGGCCTCGCAAGTAGAGCCACGCCACGCCGGCGGCCACGGCAAGGACAAGGGGCGAGGCTTCGGGGCCGAAGGGGTCCATCTGGGAAAGCATGGTGGGTCTCGTTGCGTGCTTCGGGGCGAATCAGTTGCCGGGGTAGGAGGAAAACACTTCGGTGCTGCCATCGGCGCGGATCAGGAAGACGTCAAAGGCTTCTTTCTCGTCGCCGTAGTCCATGCCCGGGGCGCCCAGCGGCATTTCGGGCACGGCAAGCCCCACCGCATCCGGGCGCTCATCCAGCAGCCGCAGGATGTCGGCCGCCGGCACGTGCCCCTCGATGGTATATCCTTCCACCTTCGCCGTGTGGCAGGAGAACATATTCGGAGGAATGCCGCTGTCGATCTTGAGCCGCACGAGGGTGCCGCCGAACAGATCTTCGCCGCTCACCTCGAAACCGTTTTCCTCCAGATACTCCATCCAGCCCAGACAGCAGCCGCAGCCGCTTGTCTTCATCACGTCCACCGAGACCGTGCCGGCAAGACCGGTCGAAGGGACAGCGAGGCTCAGAGCGGCGGCCAGGATGTATGGCCTGAACATGTGTCTCTCCTTCATGTGCGGCTTTCGGGGCGCCAACGCCTTTCAAACCGTTTCCTCGGGCCGGCAGCGAGAGCCCTGCCCGGGTTGGGCATACAAGCTCAAGCGGCTGTAGATTCAAGGGGCAAAATGCCGCCCTCGGGAATGGCCAGGCCATGCCTCGTGCTGATCGCGTTTTTTGGAAATGGCTGGGGTGGTAGGATTCGAACCTACGGTACACGGTACCAAAAACCGCTGCCTTACCACTTGGCTACACCCCAGCAGTGAGGGGCTAATTACGCCGGGAGGCGCGGGCGTTCAAGCCCCGAAATGGTGAAAATCGCGCCTCGGGGCGCTCAGATTGTCTGGTCGTATTCGCCCACCGAGGGCTCGGCACGGATGAAGGCGTCGATGTCGTGGAAGATTGCCCGCAGCTCGTCCTCGGAGTGAGGGCTTTCGCAGACGACCACCAGGTTGGGGGTGTTGGAGGAGGCCCGCACCAGCCCCCAGGCGCCGTTATCCAGGATCACCCTTGCGCCGTTGACGGTGACGATGCGCTCGATGGCGCGCCCGGCCAGCTTGCCGCCGCGGGCATGGTGCTCCTGCAGGCGCGCCACGATGCGCTCCAGCACCTGGTATTTCTCGTCGTCCGGGCAGTGGGGCGACATGGTGGGGGTGGAGAAGGTGCGCGGCAGGGCGCGCTTCAGGTCCGACATGGATTTGCCGGGGTTGCGGTCGAGCAGCTTGCACAGTTCCACCGCGACCCGCAGGCCGCAATCGTAGCCGCGCCCGATCGGGGCGGCGAGGAAATAGTGGCCCGATTTCTCGAATCCCGCCAGCGCGCCCAGATCGCGCACCCGGCGCTTCATGTGGCTGTGGCCCGTCTTCCAGTAATCGGCCCGGATGCCGTGGGCCTGCAGCTCGGGGTCGGAGGCGAACAGACCGGTGGATTTCACGTCCGCCACGAAGGTGGCGCCGGGGTAGAGGCGGGCCCAGTCGCGGGCCATGATCACGCCCACCTTGTCGGCGAAGATCTCTTCGCCCTCGTCGTCCACCACGCCGCAGCGGTCGCCGTCGCCATCGAACCCCAGCGCCATGTCGGCCCCCGAGGCCTTCACGGCCGCCGACATGTCATGCAGCATTTCCATGGCTTCGGGGTTGGGGTTGTAGTTGGGGAAGGTGTAGTCGAGCCCGGTGTGCAGGGGGATCACCTCCACCCCGATGCGGTTGAGCAGTTCGGGGGCGAAGGCGCCGGCGGTTCCGTTGCCGGTGGCGCAGACCACCTTCAGCGGGCGGGTCATGCGGAAATCGCCGGCCAGATCGTCAAGATAGGCTTCGCGCACCCCCTTGACGAACTCGTAGCCGCCGCCCTCATGGGGCCGCCCGTGCCCCCCCAGCACGATGTCGCGCAGCTCGGCCATTTCCTCGGGGCCGTGGGTGAGGGGGCGCTCGAAGCCCATCTTCACCCCCGTCCAGCCGTTGGGGTTGTGGCTGGCGGTGACCATCGCCACCGCCGGAACGTCGAGGTGGAACTGGGCGAAATAGGCCATGGGCGAAAGGGCCGGGCCGATATCCTTTACCCGGATGCCGGCCTGCATCAGCCCCAGGACCAGGGCGTTCTTGATGGAAAGCGAATAGTCGCGGTAGTCGTTTCCCACCGCGATCACCGGCTCGATGCCGCGGGCGCGCATCTGGGTGCCCAGCCCGAGTCCCAGCGCGGTGACGCCGGGCAGGTTGATTTCCTCGGGGTAGCGCCAGCGCGCGTCATATTCGCGAAAGCCGGTGGGGGCGATCATCGGCTTTGAGAGGAACTCCCAGGTGTTGGGGGCGACGGTCGGCTCGGGGGCGCTCACGGGGGGTGTCCTCCTGATCGTTACGCTTGCAGGCGGAAGGGCTCGGCCTTGGCCAGGGCGTCGAAACGCATCAGGGTTTCGACCAGCTTCGGCATCTGATCGAGCGGGATCATGTTCGGCCCGTCGGAGGGGGCGTTGTCCGGGTCTTCGTGGGTTTCGATGAACACCGCGGCAATGCCGAGGCTCACGGCGGCGCGTGCCATCACCGGGGCAAACTCGCGCTGGCCGCCCGAGGCGCCGCCCAGGCCCCCCGGCTGCTGCACCGAGTGGGTGGCATCCATCACCACCGGGTAGCCGGTCTTCATCATCTCCGGCAGGGCGCGCATGTCGGCCACCAGGGTGTTGTAGCCGAACGAGACGCCGCGTTCCGTCAGCAGGATGCGCGTATTTCCGGTGGATTCGACCTTGGCCACCACGTTGGCCATGTCCCAGGGCGCCAGGAACTGCCCCTTCTTGATGTTCACCGCCGAACCGGTTTCGCCGGCGGCCAGCAGCAGATCTGTCTGGCGGCACAGGAAGGCGGGGATCTGCAGGATATCCACCGCCTGGGCCGCCGGGGTGCAGTGTTCCGGGGCGTGCACATCGGTCAGCACCGGCACGTCCAGGGCGCGGCGCAGATCGTCGAGGATGCGCAGCCCGGCCTCCAGACCCAGCCCGCGCCGGCCCGACAGCGAGGTGCGGTTGGCCTTGTCGTAGGAGGCCTTGAACACGAATTGCGCGCCGGCCGCTTCGCACGCTTCCTTCATGCGCCCGGCGATCATCTGCGCATGATCGGCGCTTTCCAGCTGGCAGGGTCCGGCGATGACCGTCAGCGGCGCGTCGTTGCCGATTTCCAGCTTCCCGACTGTTACCGTCTTCATCGGTTCAGGCCGAAATCTGTTCGCGCAGCACCGAGGCGGTGAGCGAAACCATCAGATAGATGCCGCTGAAGATCAGGAAGGCGACAAAGGTGTTTTCGAAGGCGCGCGGATAGGTGGGCTCGTCTGGTGCCACGGGGCGCACCCCCAGCGACAGGTATCGCACCTGCCGGTTGGCTTCGATGCGTGCCATTTCCAGCTGCTGAAGGGCCTGCTGCATCATCGCCTGGCGGGTCTGAAGCTCGTTTTCGGCCAGCCGCAGCTCTCCGGTGATGCGCGCCAGCGAGGCGTTGCCGGCGCCGCCGCTCGTCAGCTGGGCGCGCAGTTCGGCGATGAGGTTCTCAAGCCGCTTGATGTCGCCTTTCACGCCGTCCACCCGCGCCTGGTTGGGGCGGGGGTTGTCCAGCAGCTGTTGCAGCTGAAGTTTCTTTTCCTGCAGCTGGGTCTCGAAATTGGAGATCTGGCCCATCAGGGCGCTGGTCTCGGAGGCCGGATCGATCACGCCGAGCCTTTCCTGCAGCTCCAGCACCCGGTTCTGGGCGGCAATCATCTTGTTCTCGGCTTCGATATAGGTTTCACGCGCGCCCTTCATCTGGTCTTCGCGCAGCCTCTTGCTGAGGTTGTCCACCTGTTCTTCGGCATACTTGATGAGGGCAAGGGAGAATTCCTCGCTCACCTTCGGATCGGCGGCGGAGACTTCCATCCGGATGATGCCCTCCGTGGGGTCGTAGCCGATCTTCACCATCCGCTTGTAGAGCTTGTAGGCCTCCTCGTTGCTGGCGTCGGGCTCGAGCCGCAGCAGCGGATCGATGAAATCCTGGCTGAAGTGGCTCTTGAAGCCGATGTCCTCGTCCAGCCGCAGCATCGCCTCGCGCGATTGCAGATAGCTTTGCACGGTGATTGCATCCTGCGAGGTGGCCAGCCCCGTGCCGGCAAAAAGCCCGCCCAGATTGCCGCCGCCCTGGTTGTCGGCTTGCTGAATCAGGAATTCGGACCTGGTGGCGTAGAGCGGCGTGGCGATGTTGTAGTAGTAGTAGCCCACCATGAAGGTAGGCAGGAAGACGAAGAACGCCAGCCTGACGAACAGCAGTGCCGCCTTGCGGCGGCGGCGGCGCGCGATGTCGCGCTGGATGCGATAGATCTCCTTCGCGCGCTGCTCTTCGCTCATCACCTCGGTGGACGGAACCGCTCCGGGCTGGTTCACCTGTGCCGAGGGCAGCGTTTCCGCCTTCCCGTCCTTGGCGGCATCGGGGACCACCAGCTCGAGCATGGTGGAACGCCGGAACGGATCGACCCCCTTCTTGCGCAGAAGCCGGACCGCATCGTAATCGGACGTGGGCTCCAGCCCGTATTTCTGTGCCACCCGGCGCGCCATGCGCAGCTGGCGGGTGGTCAGACCTTCTTTCTTGATCGCCTCGATTTCGGCGGCGACAGCGGGGTCTTCCGCAGGTTTGCGGGCCTTGGCGGCGGTGGGAAAGGGCTCGTCGCCGAAACCGTCTTCGGTGCCGTGGCCCTCGAAGGGGTTTGCAGCGGGCGTGCCGCCGCCCCCTTTCTCGGGCGCGGGCTTCTGCCGTGCTTCGTCGGGCCCGCCGGGCTGTCCTGCCAGCGATCCGCTGCGGCGGATGCGGAATTTCTTTGCTCTAGGCTTTGTAGTCATAAAGTGCCTTTGCCTCTTCCAGCGTATCGAACATCAGGAGCTTTCCGTCACGGAGAACTGCGGCGGAGCGGCAGAACTTTTCCAGTGTCGACGGCTGATGCGATACCACGACAACGGTCGCGTTCTCCAGCCTGTCCCTCAGTATAGAGCCCGCCTTTCTGTTGAATTCGGCATCCGTCGTGCCGGGCATGCCTTCGTCGATCAGGTATATATCAAATTCCAGCGCCAGAAGCAGCGCGAAACTGAAGCGCGAGCGCATGCCCGAGCTGTAGGTGCCCACGGGCATGTCGTAATATTCGTCGATTCCGGTCAGCCAGCGGGTGAAGGCCTCGATGTAATCGGGATCGAGGCCGTAGAGCCGGGCGATGAAGCGCGCGTTTTCCCGCGCCGAGTGCTTGTTGTTCAGCCCTCCCATGAAGCCCAGAGGAAAGGAGACCCGGCAGGTCTTGCGGATTTCCCCCTCGTCGGGCTTTTCCAGCCCGGCCATCATGTTGATGATCGTGGTCTTGCCGGTGCCGTTGGGGGCAAGGATGCCCAGGCTGTTGCCCAGTTCGACGCGAAACGAGGCCCGGTCGAGAATGACCTTGCGGCGCTTCCCTGTCCAGAAGGACTTGCTGACGTTGCGAAACTCCAGCATCCGTGCCCTGCCCCGATCCGATGCTTCCGGCCCTTGTCCGGGCCGTGTTGGCAATAACCCTGACTGCTCTTTCCGGCATCATTATGTCGGAAAGGTCAAGAAAAACACAATGATCTTTGTCCTCGGCGAGGCATCGGCGCGGCGGATGGGAATGACCCCGTGCCCGCGGCCCGTTCGAGGGGGCGAGAGCAGCGCTCAGCCGGGCTGCTTTTCCACCCGGAATACCTTGCCGGCGATCAGGGCTATCACGGAGGCGAAGAAGCTGAACAGGGCGCCCATCTTGGCTGCGTCCTGAACGTTGATGCCCTCCAGCGTGGTTCCGCCATCGAAGGCGACGGAAGCCACGAACAGCGCAACGGTAAACCCGATTGCCGCCACGCAGCCCACCACCACCAGGTCGATGGTGCGCATGCCCGCGGGCAGGCCCAGCCTCAGCGGCACCGCGGCGATCCAGCCGAAGATCAGGATTCCCAGCGGCTTGCCGATGAGCAGGCCGGAGAGGACCAGCCAGGTCGGGATGCCGATGGAAGAGAACTGGACCCCGGCGTTGAACAGCCCGAAGAAGAACAGGATGATCTCCACCGGATGCTTGAGCAGGTGCTCGATGCGGTTGAGAAGATCGCCCAGGTACTGCTCGGCCTCCGAGAAGATGCCGAAGGCGCGGTCGGCGTGGGGGATGGCCAGCACCACCGGCACCAGGCCCAGTGCCGGCTCCAGCCCCGAGCGCATGAACCCGTACCAGCTGAGAACCCCCGCAACCGCATAGGGCCAGACGAAAAGCTTGCGGCGCACCCAGGTGGAACGCGGCCTCAGCGGATCGTCGCCATCGAGCTTCAGCGGCAGCCAGTTGAAGAGGAGATAGGCCGTCAGCGCCGAACCGAAGGAGAACAGCAGCCATTGAGGGGCGACCTCGGCCGAGGGGTAGAAGATGGCCAGGATGATCAGCCCGGCGGCATCGTCGGCAATGGCCAGCAGCAGCAGGAAGCGCACTGCCGGGTGCCCGGCGCCGAAGACGACCCGCGCGACCAGATAGGAAAAGGCGATGTCTGTCGCCGTCGGGATCGCCCAGCCGCGGGCCACTGCATCGTAGACGTCCGAGCCCAGCAGCATCGCCAGCCCGAGATAAACCGTGATCGGCCCAAGCATGCCGCCGGCGGTGGCAAACAGCGGCGTGGCCGCCTTGCGCCCGCGCAGCGAGCCGTTCTTCAGGATCACCGCTTCCCAGACTTCCTTGGCGGCGATGGCGAAGAAGAAGGCCATCAGCACATCGTTGACGAGGTAGTGCAGGGTCAGGGTGCGCTTGATCGTGCCATCCTCGGCGACGTAGGGGTTGCCGATGATGAAGTCGTCGATCAGGACGTATTCGATGAAGTCGTGATAGGCTTCGGGATTGGTATTGGCCCAGATCAGCGCCAGCACTGCGCCAATGAGCAGCAGCAGGGAATAGTTGGTGACGAAGTTCCAGACCCTGTACATTTCTCGTGACCTCCCCAGAAGCGTTTGGGGTGGGATAGTCCAAGGAAAACGGGGGGGCAAGCGGATGCCGGAAAAATGAACGTTCAGGCCATCGCACCCCAGGTGAAACCGGCCAGAACCGCCCCCAGCAGGGCAATCCCGAGATAGGCGGCAAACACCCTCGGCTTCACCAGAGCCCAGACCGCCAGTGCCGCCGGGATGGAACTGACCCCGCCGGCAATGACGAAGGACATCGCGGCGCCCTCGGCCATCCCCTGTGCCAGCAGCGCATCCACCAGCGGCACCGCGGCATAGCCGTTCAGATAGGCCGGTGCGCCCACCAGCGCCCCGAGCAGCACCGGCCATGCGCCCGGCCCGCCCAGCAGGTCGGCGATCAGCTCTGCCGGGACATAGCGCAGCATCAGCGCCTCGATCAGGTAGGCCAGCGCCAGCCACTTGACGAGGAACAGCGCATTGCTCCGGGCCGAGGTGACGAAGGCCGCGCGCCGCTGCGCCTCCTGCCAGAAGGCCCAGACCGGCTTGCCCGAAAACGGATTGGTGCCGCAGCCGCAACCCATGGCGGCAGGGGCCTCACGCAGCGGATCGGCGAAGACCGCGCCACTGGCAAAGGCCTTCACCAGCCCGCCGCCCAGCAGCCCCATCGCCACCGCGAACACCGTTTTGGCAACCGCGAACTTCACCCCCAGCGTGCCCGCGGTGATCAGAAACATCGCCGGGTCCATCAGCGGCGACGACAGCCAGAAGGCCATCACCGCCGACAGCGGCGCGCCCAGTGCCAGCAATGCGGCAATGAAGGGTATCACCTCGCAGGAGCAGAACGGCGACAGCCCGCCCAGCATCGCCGCCAGCACGATCATCCGCAGCTCGCGCCCTTCGAAGGCGCGTGCCAGCAGCCCCTCGGCACCCGTGGCCTTCATCCAGGCAACGGCCAGAACAGCGAAGGCGATGAAAGGCGCGGTATCCCACAGCGCGCCAAGGGCAAAGCGCAGCGTCGGCAGAAGCTGGGACGGGTCGAACAGAGCCAGGGCCAGGGGGATCAGCACGATCGCCAGCCAGGCCGTGTCGATGCGCGGGCCGCGGTGCCATGCAGGGAGGAGGGAACTTTCAGACATTCTCGGTGATCTCTTTTTCGGGGCCGCAATCGGCGCAGCATTCCTTGAGCAGAAAATCGGACAGCTGCCGCATCCTTTCGTAATCGGCGGCGATGCAGATGATCGTGCGCCCCTGGCGCACCTGCTCGACCAGCCCGGCGGCGGTGAGCGTCTTCATATGGTGGGTCAGGGTCGAGCCGGTGATGCCGCTGCGCCGCCCCAGCTCTCCGATGCTCAGCCCCTCCGGACCGGCCCGCACCAGAACCCGCAGCACCTGCAGCCGCTGCTCGGAGCCAAGCGCGGAAAATGCGGCGGCCGCGCGGGTCAGATCGATGTCGTCAAGCGAATCCCGTTTCATGATTCGATATTTCTAGAAATATAAAAATGATGCAAGCGGGAATTGCCCTTCCCGCCCCGTCGGGGTAGGCGGTTTACGTGTCCGATGCTCTCACACGGCTTCGCGCCGATATCCGCGCCTGCCGGCTTTGCGCCGGCCGCTTTGCCGCCACCGCCACCGCGCACGAGCCCCGCCCGGTGGTGTGGTTCGGCCCGCGCCCGCGCATCCTGATCGCGGGTCAGGCGCCGGGCCGGAAGGTGCACCGCTCCGGCAAGCCCTTCACGGACCCATCGGGCGACAGGCTGCGCCAGTGGCTGGGGATGGACGAGGAGACCTTCTACGACCGCAGCCGCATCGCCATCATCCCGATGGCCTTCTGCTTTCCCGGCTATGACGCCAGGGGGGCGGATCTGCCGCCGCCGCCACTGTGCGCCCGTACATGGCATGCCCGCCTGCTCGCGGCTCTCGGGCCGGTGCCGCTGACCATCCTGGTCGGCGGGCATGCCCATCGCTGGTATCTGGAAAATCCGGGTCCGGTAACCGCAACCGTCGCCCGCTGGCGCGACCATGCGCCACGATGCTTCCCCTTGCCGCATCCGTCCTGGCGCAATACAGCATGGCTGAAACGCAATCCATGGTTCGAGGTCGAGGTTCTGCCGGCACTGAGAGCCCGTGTGAAAGAGGTGCTTGAATGACCGAAGAAACTCCCCTCGATGCCGCCAAGGCGGCGCTTGATGCCGCCGGAGATGACGACGCTCTTCGCCTGCGCTTCTACGAGCGCCTTGCCGATACCGAGCTTTTCCTGATGCTGGCCAGCGAACCGGCGGGCGAGCATATCGAACCCAGGGTGTTCACCGTGCAGGGCGGAGACTACGTTCTGGTCTTCGACCGCGAGGAGCGCATGGTCGATTTCGCCGGCGAGATCACCCCCTATGCGGCGATGCCGGGCCGGGCCATTGCCGGCATGCTGGCGGGCCAGGGGGTGGGGCTGGCGCTCAACCCCGAGGTGGCGCCATCCTCCACCCTGATCCCGGCCGCGGCCGTGGACTGGCTGGCCGGGGTGCTGGCCGAACAGCCCGATCAGCAAGAGGAGGTTCCCGAAGAGCTTTCGCCCCCCCTCGACATGCCCGAGGTTCTGCTGCAGGCCCTCGATGCCAGGCTGGCCTCCGCCGCGGGCCTCGCCCGGACCGCCTACCTGGTGGGGGTGCGCTACCGCAGCGGCCGTCAGGGAAACCTGCTTGCATTTACCGGTGTGGCACCCCAGGCGCACGAGGCGCTCTCGCAGGCGGTGCGCGAGGCGCTGGTGTTCTCTGGCGTGGAGGCGGGGGAACTGGACGTGGTGTTCCTTCAGCCCGACGACCCGGCCGTGGAGGTGCTCGAGCGGGTGGGGCTGCGCGTGGACCTGCCGCAGCCGGAACCGGCCGCCGCCTCGCCCACGGCCCCCGGCTCCGATCCGGACGCCCCGCCGCGCCTGCGCTGAAGGCCGTTCCTTCCGGTTTCGAAATACGAGCGTGCGGCAGGCGCTATCGCGACTTTCCACGGGAAAGTCATGCCATCCGGGATGCTGAAACTGCCGGTTCGTCTCTTCAATACCCCGCGGCCCGATCGACGAGAAACAGCAGCGGCTCTCCGGCCTCGGCACGGCGGATGTTTTCGGCCACCACCCGGCTGGCGGTTTCGGCGCGGGTTTCCGAGGCGATATGCGGGGTGACCGTCACCTGCGGATGGGTCCAGAAGGGGTGCTCGGGGGGAAGAGGCTCGGTGCGGAAGACGTCGAGAGTGGCATGGGCCACCTGCCCGCTGTCGAGAGCGGCCAGCAGCGCCTTGTCGTCGATCAGCGCCCCGCGCCCGGGGTTGATGATGACACCCCCGCGCGGCAGCAGGGCAAGGCGCCTCTCGTCGAGCAGGTTTTCCGTGGCCGGGGTCAGCGGCAGCAGCAGCACGATGATTTCACTGTGCGAGAGGATCTCTTCCAGCCCCGCTTTGCCGTGCAGGCAGGTGATGCCCTCCACCTGCCTGGGCCGTCTGCTCCAGCCGGAGACGTTGAAGTTCAGCCCCGCCAGGGCCCTGGCGCAGGCCGTGCCCAGCTCGCCCAGCCCCAGCATGCCCACCCGCCGGTGCCGCGCCAGCGGCGGCACAACCGGATCCCAGCGGGCATCTTTCCGGCAGATATGGGCATCCATCCCCAGGTGATGGCGCAGCACGTGGCCGCTCACCCATTCCACCATGCCCTCGGCCAGGCCGCTGTCGACCATCCGGGTGAGCGGTATCTTCAGGGTGGGGTTTGCAACGATGTCCTCGACTCCGGCCCACAGGCTGAGCACCGCCTTCGCCCGGGTGAAGGGAGTGAAATCGGACAGCCCGCCGTTGGGGGCATGGACGATGTAGTCCACCTTCTCGGGCGGGTGGTCGGTGCGCAGATCGGCCTCGATCCCGGCCTCTTGCAGCGCTTGGTTCAGCGGCGCGCGGAACGCGTCCCATCGCTGCGGCGGGGCCGAGAAAAGCACGTTCAGCGTCATCGTTTCCCCCGCGGTCTGTGAACATGCGCGCTCTGGGCAAGGCCGAAGGCGGCCAGCAGCACCAGCATGGCCGAGCCGCCGTAGGAGACCAGCGGCAGCGGCACGCCCACCACCGGGGCCAGCCCCATCACCATCGCCATGTTGACGGCGAAATACAGAAAGAACGTGGCCGCCACCCCCAGCGTGGTCAGGGCGCCGAAGCGGTCGCGGTTGTTCAGTGCCGATATCACCAGGAAGAACAGGATCAGCGCATAGAGCGCCAGCAGCGAGACCGACCCCACGAAGCCGAATTCCTCGGCCAGGGTGGTGAAGATGAAATCGGTCTGCTTCTCGGGCAGGAAGTTGAGCCGGCTCTGGGTGCCCTGCATGAAGCCGCGCCCCGTCCAGCCGCCCGAGCCCAGGGCGATCTTGGCTTGGGTGATGTTGTAGCCCGCGCCCAGCGGATCGTTCGACGGGTCGAGAAAGGTATCGATGCGCCGGTACTGGTAATCGTTGAGCAACTGCCAGGAGGTGCCGCGCGAGGCGAGCACCGCATAGACGAGCCCCGCCCCCGCAGCCAGCACCACCGCGAAGTAGAGCCAGTGCACCCCGGCCAGGAACATCATGATCCCGCCGCCGGTCATCATCAGGATGGCGGTGCCCAGATCGGGCTGGCGCAGCACCAGGAAGGAGGGCAGCAGGATGATCGCCAGCGGGATCAGCACCCACAAGGGGCGCGATATCCTGTCTTCATCGAGCCAGTCGTAATAGGCGGCCAGGATCATCACCAGGGTGATCTTGGCCAGCTCGGACGGCTGCAGGCGCATGAACCCCAGGTCGATCCAGCGCTGGGCGCCCATGCCCGCCACGCCGAAGAATTCCACCAGCAGCAGCAGGAACAGCGTGCCGGCATAGGCCAGCCCGGCCATGTTGCGCCAGAACCAGATCGGCACCATGGCGATGGCGAACATGATCACCATGCCGGCGCCAAAGCGAATCATCTGGGGCTCCGCCCAGGGCTGGAGGCTGCCTCCGGCGATGGAATAGAGCATGAGAAACCCGTAGCCGGCCACGGCGACCAGCAGCACCACCACCGGCCAGTTCATGTGCAGGATCTTGCGCCAGCCGGTAGGAACGGTCTGGACCCTGTATTCCAGATAGCTCATATGCGTACCCGCCTCACGGGCCGTTCTTCGGGGACGCGAAGCTTCAGCTGGCTCAGGACATCGCCGATGCGTTTGCGCTGGCTGGCGGGGTAGGCGCTGAGGGGGGGGACCCCCCCGTACAGTGCATACAGGAGAATGTCACGCGCCACCGGGGCCGCGGCCTTGGAGCCGCCACCTCCATGTTCCACCACCACCGAAACCGCATAGCGCGGCTTCTCGAACGGCGCATAGGCGACGAAGAGCGCATGGTCCCGGCGTTCCCAAGGGAGGTCTTCGTCCTTGAGCACCCCCCTGGCGCGTTCGGCCATGGTGATGTTGCGCACCTGGCTGGTGCCGGTCTTGCCGGCAAGCTCCATCCCCGCCTCGGCGATGCGCGAGCTGTAGGCGGTGCCCTTGCGGCTGTTGGAGACATTGAACATGCCGCGCAGAACGAGGCGCATGTTTTCGGGGTCGATTCCCATCGGCCCGCCATCGCGGATCGGGGTTTCCACCCCGTTGATCGTCTTGATCAGACGAGGCCAGATCTCGCGCCCGCTGGCCAGCCGCGAGGTCATGACCGCCAGCTGCAGCGGAGAGGCCAGCACGTAGCCCTGGCCGATGCCGGCATTCAGCGTATCTCCGATAAGCCATTCCGCGCCGTGCTTGTCACGTTTCCACTGCTTGGTCGGCACCAGGCCCGCGGCGATCCCGGACATCGGCAGGTCGTGACGCATGCCCAGCCCGAAACGCCGCGCCATCTCGGAGATCTTGTCTATCCCCACGCGCCGGGCGATCTCGTAGAAATAGACATCGCAGGATTCGGCGATGCCCTTGTTCATGTCCGTGACGCCGTGTCCGCTGCGCTTCCAGCAGTGGAAGCGCCGCTTGCCCACGGTGATGAATCCCTTGCAGGTAATGGTCTCCCGTTCGTCGGCCAGCCCTTCTTCCAGGGCGGCCAGGGCCACCACCATCTTGTAGGTGGAGCCCGGCGGATAGGTGCCCTGGACGGCCTTGTTCGACATCGGGCGGAACTTGTTGTCCATCAGCTCTCGGTAATCCGCGACCGAGATGCCGCGGACGAACTTGTTGGGATCGAACGATGGAGAAGAGCCCGAGGCGAGAATGTCGCCGGTCTGGGTGTCCATCACCACCGCCGAGGCGCTTTCGGTCAGGGCCAGGCGCGCCTGAACGAAATTCTGCAGCCCGGCATCCACCGTAAGCTGGATGTCGTCGCCGGGGATGCCCTCGATGCGTTCCAGCTCGCGCATCACCCGCCCCGCCGAGTTGACCTCGATACGGCGCGTGCCGGCGCGTCCGCGCAGCCGCGATTCCATCCGCTTCTCGACTCCCAGCTTGCCGATCTGGAACTTGGGGATCTGCAGCAGCGGGTCGGGATCGTCGATCTTGCTCAGGTCGTAGTCGCTGACCGGGCCCACATAGCCCACGATATGGGCGAAATCCTCGGCCAGCGGATAGCGCCGCGACAGCCCCACTTCGGGGGTCACGCCGGGCAGGGCGGGGGCATTGACCGCGACCCTGGCCAGATCTTCCCAACGCAGACGGTCGGCGATGGTCACCGGCACGAAGGGGCTGCGCTTGTTCATCTCCTTGATGGCCCGGTTGAGGGCTTCCGGGTCCAGCTCCACCAGTTGCGACAGCCGGGCGATGGTGGCCTCGATGTCGCCGGCATCCTCGCGCACCATCACGATCCGGTAATTCTGCTCGTTCTCGGCGAGGACAACCCCGTTGCGGTCGAAGATCAATCCGCGCGCCGGTGCGATCAGGCGGATGTTGATGCGGTTTTCCTCGGCCAGCATGCGGTACTTGTCGGCCTGTTCCACCTGCATGTAGCGCATCCTCAGCACCAGCACGCCCATGAAGGCAGCCTGTCCGCCGGCCAGCAGAAGCGCCCGGCGCGAGATGCGGCGCGCGCTTTTCGCGTTATCTGCCGGGGAATGTCTCATGGCCGGTGTCCCAGCTGGTCAACCTCGCCGGGTGCCATCTTGCGCACCCCCAGCACCGTCGCCGAGAACAGGACCACCAGCGGATAGGCAAGCGCGGTGGCCAGCAGCAGCATCACATCCTGCCCGAAGCCGGGCTGGCTGACCAGGAACACCGTCAGGATCAGGCGATTGGCAAGGATCATCGCGGAAAGCACTGCGGTCACCATCATCCATTCTACCAGAAAGGGAAGTTCCCTGGAGACATGGGCGCGCGAGCGCAGGAATTCCACCGCCATCACCGCCAGCGCCGACCACAGCCCCGGCGGGCGCATGAACAGCATGTCGGTGAGCAGGAACACCGCGGCGACCAGCGCCACCGGCACGTAATCCGGCCGGCGCAGAACCCAGGACAGGGCGAAAAGCAAAACGATGTCGGGGCCGGGAATGTGCCCGGCGGTGAGATCGAGCGGCAGGATTCTCACGAACACCACCACCGAGGCAATCGCCGCGAACAGCAGCCGGTAGGTCCAGCGGCGCATGGTGAGCGGATCAACCATTGCCTGCCCTCCCGCCATCAAGTCCCGGATCGGTGACCGGGGCGATCAGGCTGCCCGGGTCGGTGATCGGTTCGCCGGGGCGCGAGCGCAGCACCCGCAGGAATTCCAGGCGCTCGTAATCGGCCGCCAGCAGCACCCGCAGCTTGCCGCCCGCCGCCCGTGCCACCTGCCCCACCAGCAGCCCGGCCGGGAATACCCCGCCGTCGCCCGAGGTGACCACGCGGTCTCCGGGGCGGACCAGATCGGGGTTTTCGAGAAACTCGAGCAACGGACGCGGAGAGTTGTCGCCGGCCAGCAGGGCGCGCTGGCCCGAAGGCTGCACCACCACCGGGATGCGGCTGTTGGAATCGGTCAGCAGGATCACCCGCGCGGTGCGGCTGCCCACACCCGAGATCCGCCCCACCAGCCCCAGCCCGTCGGTGGCGGCCCAGCCGTCGATGATGCCGTCGCGCGCCCCGATGTTGATGATTACCGACTGGCGGAAGGGCGATCCGCTGTCGGCCAGCACCACCCCGGTGATGAAGGTCAGTTTCGGATCGAGCCGCACGTTGTTGAGGTCGAGCAGCTTGGCGTTTTCCTGCTCGAGCTGCAGCGCGGCCTCCTTCCAGGCTTTCATCTGCTGCAACTCGCGGCGCAGTTCCTGGTTCTGCTCGTAGATGCGGGCATAGGACTGGAAGTCCTCGATCATGCCGGCCAGCTTCGTCACCGGCACCAGCGCCCAGTCGAAGGAGGGCACGACCCTGTCCACCAGCGCGGCGCGCAGCCGTTCCACCCGGGGGTTGTCGATGCGCCAGAGCACGAAAACGGCAAGCAGAACCAGCACCAGCGCTCCGACAAGGATCCGCCGGATCGGACGCACGAATTCTTCTGTTGTGCCTCGGTCTTTCGCCACGGCATCCCCGCGATCTGCGGTGTCCGGCCGCTTCAGCTTTCGTAATCTATCACATGCCGGAGCTGTTTTTCATACTCAAGCGCCTTGCCCGTGCCCAGCGCAACACAATTCAGTGTTTCGTCGGCCACCGAGATGGCCAGCCCGGTCTGCTCGCGCAGGGCCAGATCCAGATCTCCCAGAAGCGCCCCGCCGCCGGTAAGCATCACGCCGCGATCCACGATGTCGGCGGCGAGATCGGGCGGGGTGGCCTCCAGCGCGGTCATCACCGCCTCGCAGATGGCCTGCACCGGCTCGGCCAGCGCCTCGGCCACCTGGGCCTGGTTGATCTCGGTCTCCTTGGGGACGCCGTTGAGCAGGTCGCGGCCGCGGATCTGCATGCTTGCGCCGCGCCCGTCATCGGGCATGCGCGCGGTGCCTATCGAGGTCTTGATGCGCTCGGCCGTCGATTCGCCGATCAGCAGGTTCTGCTGGCGGCGCAGATAGGAGATGATCGCCTCGTCCATCCGGTCTCCGCCCACCCGGACAGAGCGGGCATAGACGATGTCGCCAAGGCTGAGCACCGCCACCTCGGTGGTGCCGCCGCCCACGTCCACCACCATGTTGCCGGTGGGGTCGGTGATCGGCATGCCGGCGCCGATGGCTGCAGCGATCGGCTCGGCTATCAGGCCCGCCCGCCGGGCGCCGGCCGAAAGCACCGACTGGCGGATGGCGCGCTTTTCCACCGGGGTGGCGCCATGGGGCACGCAGACGATGATCTTGGGCTTGGAGAAGGTCGTGCGCTTGTGCACCTTGCGGATGAAATGCTTGATCATTTCCTCCGCGGTGTCGAAATCCGCGATGACGCCCTCGCGCATCGGCCGGATCGCCTCGATCGAGCCGGGGGTGCGCCCCAGCATCAGCTTGGCGTCCTCGCCCACGGCCAGCACCTGCTTGCGCCCGTCCTTCACGTGGTAGGCCACCACGGAGGGCTCGTTGAGGATGATCCCCTTGCCCTTGACGTAAACAAGCGTATTCGCCGTTCCAAGGTCGATCGCCATGTCGGACGAAAACAAACCTGCCAGACTTGCCATGCCGCGGATTTCCCGTT
>WFPZ01000275.1 GCA_015487335.1 Paracoccaceae bacterium | reverse complement strand
TCCATGGCGTCTATGGCCAGTTCGATGTCCATGTTGCCCTTCACCTTGCGCCGGCCGGTGGAATCGGTGAATTCCTTGGCCGGCTTGGTCACCATGGTGAAGCCGTTGTAGTTGAGCCAGTCGACCAGCGGCCGGATCGGCGAGTATTCGTCGCTTTCCAGCAGGGCGGTGTAGTAGAAGGCGCGCAGCAGTTTGCCGCGGCGCATGAATTCCTGGCGCAGGAGCTTGTAATCGATGTCGAAGCCGAGCGCCTTGGCTGCTGCGTAGAGGTTGGAGCCGTCGATGAACAGCGCCAGCCGTTCGTCACGATAGAACATAAATTTTCCTTTCCAAGACTTTCCGCCGGTGGCTTGGTTGAGTGAGTGGTGCGGGTATTGCACCGGAGAAAGCCCCTGAAACATATTCAATTCGTTCCTCGCCGCAAGACAGGGAAAAGAAAAATCAGCAAGACTGACCTAAAAGGCGGAGATGAAACCTGGCTCGTGGCCATGGGCGGCAACCTGCCGTCGAAGGCCGGCGATCCGGCCACAACCATCAGGAAAGCCGTCGCGGACATCGCCGCGGCGGGGGTGACGATTTGTGCCGTCAGCCGCCTGTACCGGACGCCGTGCTTTCCCGCCGGCGCGGGGCCGGATTTTGTCAACGCGGCGCTGGTGGCCGAGGGCGGAATGGAGCCCGCGGCCTTTCTGGCGCTGCTCAACCGCATCGAGGCGCGCTACGGGCGCACCCGGCAGGCACGCTGGGCAGCGCGCACGCTGGACCTCGACCTGATCGCCGCGGGGCAAAGGGTGCTGCCAGACGCGGCCGTCTTCGCCGCCTGGCGCGACCTGCCGCCCGAGGCCCGCGCCCGCAAGGCCCCGCAGGAGCTGATCCTGCCCCATCCGCGCATGCACGAGCGCGCCTTCGTGCTGATTCCCCTGGCCGAGATCGCACCGCACTGGCGCCACCCGGCAAGCGGCCTGACGGTGCTGGAGATGCTCGATGCGCTCGATGATGCGGAAAAACGGGGCATCGAACCCCTGTAACCGGCCGGACGGGGGCGATCAGCGCTTGTCAAGGCTGCCGGGAGCACCTAAATAGGCGGCTCCACACTCCCCTTGCAAGGATTGGAGAGCCCGATGGCCCGCGTGACGGTTGAAGATTGCGTTGACAAGGTTCCGAACCGGTTCGAGCTGGTGATGCTTGCCGCCCATCGCGCGCGCGAGATTTCCGCCGGCGCGCCGATCACCGTGGACCGCGACAACGACAAGAACCCGGTGGTCGCGCTGCGCGAGATCGCCGAGGAGACCCAGTCGGCCGAGGAATTGCGCGAGCGCATGATCGAAAGCCACCAGACCCAGATCGAGGTGGACGAGCCGGAAGAGGACGCCATGGCGCTGCTGATGGGCGCCGAAGCCGACAAGCCGGCCGAGGACGACATGTCGGAGGAAAGCCTGCTGCGTGCGCTGATGGAAGCGCAGGGGCGGGAATAAGGGCGCCAGCGCGCCAGAGGGTGCGGACCGGATGATCGATGTCGATGACCTGATCGAGCTGGTCCGCAACTACAACCCCCGGACAAACGAAGAGCTGCTGCGCAAGGCCTACGCCTACGGGCGCCGGATGCATGCAGGGCAATACCGGCATTCGGGCGAGGAATATTTCACCCATCCGGTGGCGGTGGCCGCGATCCTGACGGAACAGCGGCTTGACGATGCCACGATCGTCACCGCCCTTCTGCACGATACCATCGAGGACACCAAATCCACCTACGCCGAGATCGCGCGCGAATTCGGAGAAGAGATCGCCGAACTGGTGGACGGGGTCACCAAGCTGACCAACCTGCAGCTCAACTCCACCGAGACCAAGCAGGCCGAGAATTTTCGCAAGCTGTTCATGGCCATGAGCAAGGACCTGCGGGTGATCCTGGTGAAGCTGGCCGACCGGCTGCACAACATGCGCACCATCCGCTCCCTGCCCCCGGAAAAGCAGGTGCGGAAGGCGCGCGAGACGATGGACATCTTCGCGCCGCTGGCGGGCCGGATGGGCATGCAGTGGATGCGCGAGGAACTGGAAGATCTCGCCTTCCGGGTGCTCAACCCCGAGGCCCGGGCCTCGATCATCCGCCGCTTCATCACCCTGCAGCGCGAGACCGGCGACGTGATCCACAAGATCACCAACGACATCCGCCGCGAACTGGAGAAGGCCGGTGTCGAGGCCGACGTCTTCGGGCGCGCCAAGAAACCCTACTCGATCTGGCGCAAGATGGAGGAAAAGGAGCAGAGCTTCTCGCGCCTGTCCGACATCTACGGCTTTCGCATCATCACCCGCACCGAGGCCGATTGCTACTGCGTTCTGGGGGCCATCCACCGGCGCTGGCGGGCGGTGCCGGGGCGGTTCAAGGATTACATCAGCCAGCCGAAATCGAATGGCTACCGCTCCATCCACACCACGGTTTCGGGCCGCGACGGCAAGCGGGTGGAGGTGCAGATCCGCACCCGCGAGATGCACGAGGTGGCCGAATCCGGTGTGGCCGCCCACTGGGCCTACCGCGACGGCGAGCGGGTGGAAAACCCCTTTGCCGTCGATCCGGCCAAGTGGATCGCCTCGCTGACAGAGCGATTCGAGAGTGCCGAGGATCACGACGAGTTCCTCGAACACGTCAAGCTGGAGATGTACTCCGACCAGGTGTTCTGCTTCACCCCCAAGGGCGACGTGGTGAAGCTGCCGCGCGGGGCCACGCCGCTGGATTACGCCTATGCGATCCACACCCGGATCGGCGATTCCTGCGTGGGCGCCAAGGTGGACGGCATCCGCGTGCCGCTGTGGACCAGGCTCAAGAACGGCCAGTCGGTCGAGATCATCACCGCCGAGGGCCAGCGCCCGCAGGCCAGCTGGATCGACATCGTGGTCACCGGCCGGGCCAAGGCGGCGATCCGGCGCAGCCTGCGCGAGGAGGACCGCGAGCGGTTCATCAAGCTGGGGCGCGAACTGGCCCGTGTGGCCTTCGACCACATCGGCAAGAAGGCCACCGACAAGGCGCTGGCCACCGCCGCCAAGCAGCTGGGGCTGAAGGACGCCTCGGAGCTTCTGGCGCGGCTCGGCTCGGCAGAGCTGACGGCGCGCGAGGTGGTGCAGGCGCTTTATCCGGAGCTGGCCGAGGGCGGCGAAGAGATCGACATGTCGCGCGCCGTGGTCGGCCTGCAGCCCGATCAGACCTTCAAGCGCGCCTCCTGCTGCCAGCCGGTTCCCGGCGAGCGCATCGTCGGCATCAGCTACCGCGGTCAGGGGGTGGTGATTCACGCCATCGATTGCGAGGCGCTGGCCGAGTTCGAGGACCAGCCCCGCCGCTGGGTCGATCTGCAGTGGCACTCCGGCACCCACGCACCCGTGCACTCGGTCAGCCTCGAGATGACCATCCGCAACGATGCGGGCGTTCTGGGGCGGATCTGCACCTTGATCGGCGAGCAGCGGGCCAATATCTCGGATCTGCACTTTCTTGACCGGAAACCGGACTTTTACCGCCTCATTATCGACGTGGATCTGCGCGACGTGGAGCATCTGCATGCCGTGATGCTGGCGCTGGAGGCGGAAAGCGACGTGGCCCAGGTCAGGCGATACCGGGATTTGGGGCGCAAGCCCTAGCAGAGAGGACGGGCGGGTGTTCAAGCGCCGCACCAGACGCACATATGCGCAGAGCTTCGCCGCCATGCTCAGCCTGCGGGCCTGGGCACGCGCGACCGGCTACGTGCTGCACCGCCTGCGCCGCCTGCCCGACCCCCCGCACCGCATCGCGCGGGGCGTCGGGGTGGGGGTGTTCGTCTGCTTCACGCCGCTTTTCGGCTTTCACTTCGTGCTGGCCGCCACCCTGGCCGTCCTCATGCGCGGCAACATTCTGGCGGCGCTGCTGGCCACCTTCTTCGGCAATCCGCTGACCTTTCCGATCATCGCCGTGGTCTCGATAGAACTGGGGGCGTGGATGCTGGGCATCCCCGGCGGCATGCCGCTGCCGCATGTCGCCCAGGCCTTCTCTTCCGCCTCGGTCGAGCTGTGGACCAACGTCGTGGCGATGTTCACCGAGGACGTGGCGCGCTGGGACAGGCTGGCCGGGTTCTACCGGACGGTATTCCTGCCCTATCTGGTGGGCGGGCTGTTTCCCGGCGTGGTGACGGGCGCGATCGCCTACGCCGCCAGCCTGCCGGCGATCTCGGCCTATCAGAAGGCGCGCATCAGGCGGTTGAAGAAGCGTTACGAGAAACGACGCGCCCTCGAGGCGCAGAAGGCTGACGCGGCCGGCAATCCGCATTAAGAAGGCCCCGCGAATCTGGCGAGGAAAAAAGCGATGGCACTTGAAAAACCGCTCGGGCATCTGCGTCTGGGGGTGAACATCGACCACGTGGCGACGGTGCGCAACGCACGCGGCGGGGCGTATCCCGACCCGGTGCGCGCCGCGCTGCTGGCCCAGGAGGCCGGCGCCGACGGCATCACCGCGCATCTGCGCGAGGACCGCCGGCACATCTCGGATGAAGACATCGACCGGCTGATGGAGGCGCTCACCGTGCCGCTCAACCTCGAGATGGCGGCCACCGACGAGATGCAGGCCATCGCCCTGCGCCACCGCCCCCATGCGGTGTGCATCGTGCCCGAACGCCGCGAGGAGCGCACCACCGAGGGCGGGCTGGAGGTGGCCCAGGATGAAAACCGGCTGGCCCATTTCATCGCGCCGCTGCGCGAGGCGGGCTGCCGGGTATCGATCTTCATCGCCGCCGAGCGGGCCCAGATCGAGGCCGCGCACCGGATCGGGGCGGCGGTGGTGGAGCTGCACACCGGGGCCTATTGCGACGCCCACGCCGAGGGCCGGCTGGCCGAGCGCGACGCCGAACTGGAGCGCCTGCGCGAAATGTCCGCCTTCGCCCACGAGCTGGGGCTGGAGGTGCACGCGGGCCACGGGCTCACCTACGAGACGGTAAAGCCGGTGGCGGCCTTTCCCGAGGTGATGGAGCTCAACATCGGCCATTTCCTGATCGGCGAGGCGATCTTCCGCGGCCTTGCCCCGGCGATCGCCGAAATGCGCCGGCTGATGGACGAGGCGCGGGCTTGAAGCGGGCCCTGGCGATACTGGCGCTGGTCCTGGCGCCTCTGGCTGCCCGGGCGCAGGTGGTGGCCGAGTGCGATGACCGGGCCCTGGCCGGAAACATCGTCGAGCCGTGGGAGGAAAACAGCCGCAGCTTCGCCAATGGCGACGTGCGGCTGGCGGTGCTTGACACCATCGAGCCGGGAGCGGCGGCCTTCAACATCCTGGTGCTTTCTCCGCCCTTCGGGATGATGGGCGAGAGGCAGTGCCGCATCGTCTCGCTTGAAAATGGTTTCGGCTTTTTCGCGGCCACGCTGAACGGCATGAGGGCCGCATACGACCCGTCCAGAGGCCTGGCCTTCGCCATCGATGTGGAGCTGTTCACCCCGCAAACCGGGCTTGGCACGCCTGCCGTGCTGCGCCTGACGCTGAACCAGGCCACCGGAGAGATCGGGGCGGTGGTGGAATGATTCTCGGAATCGGCACCGATCTGGCGAACATCGAGCGCATCCAGCGCACGCTGGACAGGTTCGGCGAGCGTTTCAAGAACCGGGTCTTCACCGAGACAGAGCGGCGCAGATCCGAACGCCGGCGCGACGTGGCGGGCACCTATGCCAAGCGCTGGGCGGCCAAGGAGGCCTGTTCCAAGGCGCTCGGCACGGGGCTGCGCATGGGAATCGCCTGGCGGGACATGGGGGTGAGCAACCTTTCCACCGGCCAGCCGCAGATGCATCTTACCGGCTGGGCCGCCGAGCGGTTGCGGGAACTGACCCCCGAAGGCCACGAGGCGGTGATCCATGTCACCCTCACCGACGACCACCCCTGGGCGCAGGCTTTCGTGATCATCGAGGCGCGCCCAATCGCTTGACACCACTCCCCGGCCCGCTCATGTAGCCGGGACAAACCAGCAAAGGCAGGAACCGGCAATGGACCTGAAGGCGGAAAAGAAACAGGACGGCATCCTCGAAACGGTCAAGACGGTCGTCTATGCGCTTCTGATCGCCGGCGTGTTCCGGACCTTCTTCTTCCAGCCGTTCTGGATCCCGTCCAGTTCGATGAAGGACACCCTGCTGATCGGCGACTTCCTGTTCGTCAACAAGATGGCCTATGGCTATTCGGCGGTTTCCTGTCCGTTTTCGCTGTGTCCGATCTCGGGGCGGATCCTCGGCAAGGAGCCGCAGCTGGGCGACGTGGTGGTGTTCCGCCACCCCGTCAACGGCGAGGATTACATCAAGCGGGTCATGGGCCTGCCCGGCGACAGGATTCAGGTGAAGGACGGGGTGGTCTACATCAACGGCGTCGCGGCGCGCCAGCGCCCGGCCGGCACCTTCACAGAGGTCTACGAGCGCCAGGGCCCGGTGGGCGGCTACCCGCAATGCACCAATGCGCCGGTCGGCATCGGCGGCATCTGCGAGAAGGAACGTCTGATCGAGACCCTTCCCAACGGGCGCGAGCACAATATTCTGAACATCCGCGAGACCCGCGCCGACAACACCAAGGTCTATACCGTGCCCGAAGGGACATTCTTCTTCATGGGCGACAACCGCGACAATTCCACCGACAGCCGGGTGCCGCAGGTGGCCGGCGGCGTCGGGTTCGTGCCGTTCGAAAACCTCATCGGCCGTGCCGACCGGATCATGTTCTCTTCCGCCGGCCGCTCGATGCTGTACTTCTGGACCTGGCGCAAGGACAGATTCTTCAAGGCGATCAATTGAAGCTGAGCCGCGAGCTTGAGAAATTCTCCGCCCGTCTGGGCCACCGGTTTTCCGATCCGGAACTGCTGGTCCGTGCCCTGACCCACTCTTCCATCTCCTCTCCGACCCGGCCCGACAACCAGCGGCTGGAGTTCCTCGGCGACCGGGTGCTGGGGCTGGTGATGGCCGAGGCGCTGTTCGCCGCCGACGAGGGGGCGCGCGAGGGCCAGCTGGCGCCGCGCTTCAATGCGCTGGTGCGCAAGGAGACCTGCGCCGAGGTGGCCCGCGAGATCGGGCTGGGGGAGGTGCTGCGGCTGGGGCGCTCCGAGATGGTTTCGGGCGGGCGGCGCAAGCAGGCGCTCCTGGGCGATGCGATGGAGGCGGTGATCGCCGCCGTTCACCTGGACGCCGGGTTCGAGGCGGCGCGCAAGGTGGTGCTGCGGCTCTGGGGAGGGCGGATCGCCTCGGTGGCCGAGGATGCCCGCGACGCCAAGACGGCGCTGCAGGAATGGGCCCAGGCCCGCCGCCAGGGCCCGCCTTCCTATCGCGAGGTGGCGCGCGAAGGGCCCGACCACGCGCCGGTGTTCACCATCGAGGTGCGGCTGGAGTCGGGCGAGAGAGAACGGGCGAGCGCTCCCAGCAAGCGCCGCGCCGAACAGGCCGCCGCGCAGGCGCTGCTTGAAAGGCTGGAGGGCAGGCCATGAGCAAGACACGCGCCGGCTTCGTGGCTCTGATCGGCGAGCCCAATGCCGGCAAGTCCACGCTGCTCAACCGGATGGTGGGGGCAAAGATTTCCATCGTCACCCACAAGGTGCAGACCACCCGCACCCGTATCCGCGGGGTGGCGATCGAGGGTGATTCCCAGATCGTCTTCGTCGATACTCCGGGGCTGTTCCGCCCGCGCCGCCGGCTGGACCGCGCCATGGTCGCCGCCGCCTGGGCGGGGGCTTCGGATGCCGACGTGGTGGTGCTGATGGTCGAGGCCCATCGCGGCGTAACCGAGGGGGTGGAGAAGATCGTCGAGGCGCTTGGCGAGCGCGCGGGCAATCAGGTGGTGGCGCTTGCGATCAACAAGATCGACCGGGTCAGGAGCGAAGCGCTGCTGGCGCTCACCGGACAGCTCAACGAGATGTATCCCTTCGAGCGCACGTTCCTGATCTCCGCCGAGAAGGGCCACGGGGTGGAAGACCTGCGCCGGTGGCTGGCCGGGCAGATGCCGCAGGGGCCGTGGCTCTACCCTGAAGACCAGATCGCCGATCTGCCGATGCGCATGATCGCCGCCGAGATCACCCGCGAGAAGCTGACGCTGCGCCTGCACCAGGAGCTGCCCTATCAGCTGACGGTGGAAACCGAGAACTGGGAAGAGCGCAAGGACGGCTCGGTGCGCATCGACCAGGTAGTCTACGTGGCGCGCGACGGCCACAAGGGAATCGTGCTGGGCCACCGGGGCGAGACGATCAAGGCGGTGGGCCAGGCCGCCCGGGCCGAACTGGAGGAGTTTCTCGGCCGCAGGGTGCATCTGTTCATCCAGGTGAAGGTGCGGCCCGGCTGGCTGGAAGAGCGAGAGCGCTACAGCGAGATGGGGCTGGACTTTTCTGACGGCAACGAATGAGCCGCCTGACCGCCGATATCTGGGTCAGCGCCTACCTCAACCGCCTGCGGCTGGAGGGCATCCCGGCCTTCGTGGTGGCGAGGGGGGATGCAACGGCCGGCGCGGTTCTGGTCAAGCTGAATACGCTGGACGGGCAGGCGCGGGCCTATCAGCGCAGCTTCGACATG
>WFPZ01000274.1 GCA_015487335.1 Paracoccaceae bacterium | reverse complement strand
GGCACAGGCGGGGCAGGTGCCGCAGGCGCGCATCAAGGTGACCAGCACCGCATCCCCCGGCGCGTGGCCGCCGACCCCGGGGCCGGTGGCGACAACCCGGCCCGCGGCCTCGTGGCCGTAGACGGCGGGCAGGGCGCCGCCCCAGCCGCCCTCGGCATAGGAAATGTCCGAGTGGCAGATGGCGCAGGCCTCGATCTCCACCAGCACTTCGCCGGGGCCGGGGTCGCGCAGCAGCACCTCCTCGATTGCCAGCGGTTTGCCGAATTCATGCGCGACGGCGGCCCTGATCCTGTGCATCCTTTCCTCCCGTTCCCTGCCTTCCGAGAGTGGCCAGCCGCGCCACCGATGGCAAGCGGGAAAGCAGGAAAGCGCGCCCGGCTCAGGCCCGGGCGCGGGCCGGGCGGGCGGTGGCGAAGATGAGGATGCAGACGATGGTCAGTGCCGCCGACAGCAGGAACGGCGCGCCGGGCAGGAACAGCGGCGCGCTGCCGGAGGTGAAGAACCAGAAGGTCTGGGTCATCAGCAGCGGGGCGATGATCATCGCCACCGCGTTGATCGAGGTCAGCGTGCCCTGCAGCTCTCCCTGCTGGCTGTCGGAGACCGCGCGCGACATGATCCCCTGCATCGCCGGCCCCGCGATCGAACCCAGCGCCGTGACGGGGGTGGCCACCAGCGCCAGCCATCCGTCGGTGACGAAGGCGAGGAAGACGAAGGCGCCCACGTCCACCGCCAGCCCCAGAAGCACCGCGTTGCGCTCGCCGATGGTGCGCAGGATGGGGCGGATCAGCCAGCCCTGGAAAATCGCCATGGAGATGCCGAAAACCGCCAGCGACAGCCCCACCATCCCCGGCCCCCAGCCAAAGCGCAACTGGCCGAAATAGGCCCAGATCGCCGGGTAGACGAAGAAGGCGATGGAATAGATGAAGACGATCGCCAGCATCGGGCCCAGGCCCGGCAGGGTGCCGATGTGGCGCAACGCGCCCAGCGGGTTGGCCCGGCGCCACTCGAAGGGGCGGCGGATCCGGTCGGTCACCGTCTCGGGCAGGGCGAACCAGCCGAAGGCCATGTTGGCAAACGCCAGGGCCGCCGCGGCGTAGAAGGGTGCGCGGGTGCCGTATTCGGCCAGAACTCCGCCGATCAGCGGCCCCAGCACGAAGCCCACGCCGAAGGCGGCGCCGATCAGCCCGAAATTGGCGGCCTTCTTCTCGGGGGGCGAGATGTCGGCCATGTAGGCCGAGGCGGTGGACTGGGTGGCCGCGGTGATGCCGCCAATGATGCGGGCCGCCAGGAGCAGCCAGATGCTGGCGGCCAGCGCCATCGCCAGGTAGTCCAACGTCATGGCGAACAGCGCCACCAGCAGCACCGGACGGCGGCCGAACCTGTCCGAGAGGTTGCCGACCATCGGCCCGAACAGGAACTGCATCACCGCGAAGGAGGTGGCCAGCACCCCGCCCCACACCGCCGCCTGCCCCAGAGAGCCGCCCTCCACCTCGAGGATCAGCTCCGGCATCACCGGCATGATCAGCCCGATCCCCATGGCGTCGATCGTCACGGTGACCAGGATGAAGGTGATGGGCAGGCGGTGTCGCATCCGGGTTCCGGGGCTGTGGACGTCGGCCGAATATGGACCGATCGGTTCACTTCTCCAAGTGCGGCCTGCCCTGACGTCGCGGCATTCAGCCCGGCATGCGCAGCCCGAGAATCTCGCGCGCCTGCCGCCAGGTGGCGACGGGGCGGTCGTATTTGGCGCACAGCTCTGCGGCCCGGCGCACCAGCGCGGCGTTGGAGGGCGCCATGGTTTCGCGGTCCAGCCGCAGGTTGTCCTCCAGCCCGGTGCGGGTGTGTCCGCCCGCCGCGATCGACCACTCGTTGAGCAGGATCTGCCCCGCCCCCACCCCGGCGCCGCACCACTGGGCATCGGGGGCCAGCCGGTGCAGGGTTTCGACGTAGAAGTCGAACACCGCCCGGTCCACCGGCATGGCGTTCTTCACCCCCATCACGAACTGCACGTAAAGCGGCGATTTCAGCCGCCCGTCGGCGGCCATCCGCGCCGCCTGGAAGATGTGCGACAGGTCGAAGGCCTCGATCTCGGGCTTGATGTCGTATTTCAGCATCTCTTCGGCCAGCCAGTCCACCAGATCGGGCGGGTTCTCGTAGACCCGGGTGGGAAAGTTGTTGGAGCCCACGCTGAGCGAGGCCATGTCGGGGGCCAGCGGCAGCATGCCGCCGCGCGCCCGCCCCGCGCCCGAGCGCCCGCCGGTGGAGAACTGGATGATCATCCCGGGGCAGTGCTTTTCGATCCCCTCCTTGAGGCGGGCGAACTTTTCCGGGTCCGAGCAGGGCGTGCCGTCATCTTCGCGCACGTGACAGTGGGCGATCGTCGCGCCGGCCTCGAAACTTTCGTGCACCGATTCCACCTGTTCGGCCACGGTGATCGGCACCGCCGGGTTGTGCGCCTTCTGCGCCACCGAGCCGGTGATCGCCACGCAGATGATGCAGGGCTTGCTCATGTTCTCCTCGTTTTCGTTGCTCAAAGCCGGTTCAGGATGCCGGCCAGCTCGCGCGGCCGGGTGATCTGGGGCAGATGGCCGCTGTCGATCCGGAAGGTCTCGGCGCAGGGGCTTGCGGCCACCATTTCCTGCTGCAGTTCGGGGGTGACGACGAGATCGCGGGTGCAGAAGACATAGGCCCGCGGAATGCGGCCGAAACGCCCGGGTGTGAGGCGCACCTTGTCGGTCTGGGCGCGGTTGGGCTGCGGCCCCAGCCCCGCGGCCACGCCTTTGCGCTGGGCGGGGGTGGCATCCTGGCACAGCACCTCAAGGGCGGCGTCCGGCCTCAGCACGGTGGTGCCGGGCTGGGGGCCGGGGCGCACCGCGTCGCGGATGCCGGGGCTGTCCTGCCGGCGGATCAGATCGAGCAGCGATTCGCCGTCGCGCGGCAGGAAGGCGGCAACGTAGACCAGCTTGCGCACCTTCTCGGGCACCAGCTCGGCTGCCGCCGAGATCGCCATCCCGCCCATGGAATGGCCCACCAGCAGGGCAGGGGGGCCGTCGCGCAGCGCCTCGGCCAGGCGCGCGGCGTAATCGGCCAGCCCCACCTCGCCCGGCGGGGTGGGATCGGCCCCGTGGCCGGGCAGATCGACGGCGCGCACCACGCGCCCCTGCGCCGCCAGCAGCGGCACCAGCGCATCCCAGGCGCGTGCGCTGCTCCAGGCGCCATGCACCAGCACCACCGGCGCGGGCGGTTCAGACATGGCCGGTCTCGCGCAGGAATTCGGTGAGCACCTCGGCATATTCGCCGGGCTTCTCGACGCAGGGCAGATGCCCGGCCCCGCGCACCAGATGCAGCCGCGAGCCCTTCACCAGCGCCACCGTCTCGCGCACCAGATCGGGCGGGGTGGAGCCGTCCTCGCTGCCGGCGATGCCCAGGGTGGGCAGGCTCAGCGAGGCGGTGGTGGTGTAGAAATCGGTGCCCGAGATCGCCGCCATGCAGCCCAGGTAGCCCTCTGCCGGCTGGCGCACCAGCATGTTGCGCCAGGCTTCCAGTTCATCCGTTTCGCGGAAATGGCGCGAGAACCAGCGCTCCATGGTGGCCTCGGCCAGCGCCTCGATGCCGCCCGCCTTCACCGCCTCGATGCGCTCTTGCCACATCTGCGGGGTGCCGATCTTGGCGGCGGTGTTGGACAGCACCATGGCGCGCACCTGGTCAAAGCGCTTCACCGCCAGCCCCTGGGCGATCATGCCGCCGATGGAAAGCCCCACGAAGACCGCGTCGCGCACATCGAGCCGGTCGAGCAGGCGCTCGGCGTCGCGCACCAGCGCGCCCATGGAGTAAGGCCCCGGCGGGCAGGAAGACAGCCCGTGCCCGCGCTTGTCATAACGGATGATCCGCAGGCCCTCGGGCAGAAGCGGCACGATCTTGTCCCACAGCCGCAGGTCGGTGCCCAGGGAATTGGCGAAGACCACCGGCGCGCCGGCGGGGTTGCCCTCGTCGCGGTAGTGGATCCTGACATCGCCCAGATCGGCCATCTGCATCGTCACTCTCCCGTCCCGAACCTCTCCAGCGCCCGGGCAAAGACCGCCCCGTCCACGTTGCCGCCCGTGATCACCACGATCAAGGCCTCACCGTCCAAGTCTTGCCTCCGAAACAGCGCCGCCGCAAGCGCCACCGCGCCGCCCGGCTCGGCCACGATCTTCAGCCGGGCGAAGGCGGCGGCCATGGCGCGCAGGGCCTCGTCGTCGCTCACCGCGAGGCCGGGGCCGGCCAGCCGCCGCAGCACCGGAAAGGTCAGCGCGCCGGGCGCGGGGGTGAGGATGGCGTCGCAGATGGAGCCCGTGGCGCGCGGGTTGGCCTCGATCTGCCCCGAGGCCAGCGAGCGGGCGGTATCGTCGAAGCCCTCGGGCTCGACGGTGCGCACCCGCATCTGCGGGGCGCGGGCCTCCAGCGCCAGTGCGACGCCGGCGCCCAGCCCGCCGCCGCCGCAGGGCACCAGCACCTCGGCCCGCCGCACTCCGGCCTCGGCCGCCTGCTCGGCGATCTCCAGTCCGACCGAGCCCTGGCCCGCCACCACCTCGGCGTTGTCGTAGGCGCTGATGAAGTGCAGCCCGCGCTCTTCCTTCAGCCGTGCGCAGATGGCCTCGCGGTCGTCACGGGCGCGGTCGTAGAGCACCACCTCGGCCCCCAGGGCGCGGGTGTTGGCGATTTTCAGCGCCGGGGCGTCCGAGGGCATGAGAATCACCGCCGGCACCCCGTGGGCGCGCGCGGCACTGGCCACGCCCTGGGCATGGTTGCCGCTGGAGCAGGTGATCACCCCGCGGGCGCGCTGGCTTTCGGAGAGGGCGGAAACCGCCGCCCAGCCGCCGCGAAACTTGAAAGAGCCGGTGTGCTGCAGGCACTCGGGCTTGATCAGCACCCGCCGCCCGGCCAGCGCGTCGAGAAAGGGCGAAGACAGAAGCGGCGTGCGCCGGGCACGGCCCGCAAGGCGCGCCGCCGCCGATTCGATCATTTCGAGGTTCATCGACATTTCTCCAGCCAGGCCCGGATCGCGGCCAGCGACTCGGGCTCGTCGAGGAAGGGCACATGGCCGCGGTCGGGCACTTCGGCGAAAATCATGTCGGGCCGGCGGGCGCGCATCCTTTCGGCGGTTTCGCGCGTCAGAAGGGTGGAACCTTCGCCCCGGATCAGGGCCAGCGGCAGCCCCGCGAGCGCGTCGAACAGCGGCCACAGGTCGGGGGCGGGCTGGGCGCCGGCTGCCTCGACGGCCTCGCGCAGGCGCGGATCATAGGTGATGCGCAGCCCTTGCGGCGTCACGGCGGTATGGCGTTCCACCTCCTGCAGCCAGCGCTCATGCGGCACGTTCCTGAAGCCCGCCATCAGCCCCGGCAGGGCCTCGGCCATCTCGGCCCGGGTGCGAAAGCGCGGATTGCGCCCCAGGTAGCCCATGATCACCTCCAGCCCCTGCCGGCCGATCTCGGGGCCGATGTCGTTGAGGCACACCCCGATCAGCCTTTCCCTGGCACTGGCCGCCAGGGTCATGGCGATCAGCCCGCCGCGCGAGGTGCCGATGATGGCGGCGCGCTCCAGCCCCAGGTGATCCATCAGCGCCAGCACGTCGCGGGCCTCCACCGGCACGGTGTAGCTCATCGGATCCTCGGCCCATTGCGAGGCCCCCCGGCCCCGGTAATCGGGCCGGATCAGCCGCACGTCGCGCAGATGCGGCGCGAGGTAGTCGAAATCGGTGGAATCGCGGGTCAGCCCCGGCAGGCAGAGCACCGCCAGCCCCTCGCCCTCGTCGCGGAAGGCCAGCCGCAGCCCGTCGAAGGTGGTGAAGAACCGCATCAGGATTTCACCGCCAGTTCCGGGATCCCGGTCAGGTCGTCAAGCACCGCGCGCGGCTTCCATGGCAGGCGGTCCATCGGCTCTGCGGCCCGGTTCACCCAGACCGAGACGAAGCCGAAGCCCGCCCCGGCCATCGCGTCCCAGCAGTTGGACGAAACGAACAGAACCTCCTGCGGCGCGCAGGAAAAGCGCTCGGTCACCATGGCATAGACCGAACGGTGCGGCTTGAACACGCCCACCTGCTGCACCGAGAGCACCTCGTCCAGCACATCGCCCACCCCGGCCGAGCGCACCGCG
>WFPZ01000273.1 GCA_015487335.1 Paracoccaceae bacterium | reverse complement strand
GTGGCCTCGTGGATATGGGTATGATACCAGGTGGTCGCGGCGGGCTGGGTGATGTCGAGCACCGGCTCCCAGGTTGCGCCGGGGGCAACCGGCTGATGGGGGCCGCCGTCCACGTCGCCGGGGATGACGAGGCCGTGCCAGTGCACGGTGACGGCCTCCTTGAGGGTGTTGGAAACGGTGGCCCGGGTGGCCTGGCGGCCGACCCGCACGGTGGGCCCGAGGAACGGCTGGTTGTATCCCCAGGTCTGCGAGACCCCGCGCCCGGAAAATTCCGTCTTTCCGGCCTGGGCGGTGAGCGAAAAGGCGCCGGCCTGCGTGGCGTCGACAAGCGGCGGATAGGCCAGCGCGGCCGTGCCCTGGGCACGCACGGCAAGGGGAAGAAGGGCGGCGGCGGCGCTACCGGCCAGGAATTCGCGGCGTTTCATCTGAAATGGCTCCTTTGAGTGGGGAAAGATGCCCCGGTATGGGGAACATACAGGTCTGACGCGGAAAAGCAGCACGTTGCGACAATTTGGCCAAACGCCGCCCCGCGCCTACAGCATCCCCGGCACGACCAGATCGGGGGGGCGATGGCCGTCGGCGAAGGTCTTGATGTTGATGATCACCTTCTCGCCCATCTCGATGCGCCCCTCCACGGTGGCCGATCCCATGTGCGGCAGCAGCACGACATTGGGCAGCTCGCGCAGCCGCGGGTTGATCTCGTGGCCGCGCTCGAACACGTCGAGCCCCGCGCCGGCGATCTCTCCGGCCCGAAGGCCACGGGTGAGCGCATTCTCGTCGATCACCTCGCCGCGCGAGGTGTTCACGATCACCGCGCTGGGCTTCATCAGCTTCAGCCGGCGGGCGTTGATCAGGTGATAGGTGGACGGGGTATGCGGGCAGTTGATGGAGAGGATATCCATCCGCGCCACCATCTGATCGAGAGAATCCCACCAGGTGGCCTCCAGTTCCTCCTCGATCTCGGGGCGCAGGCGGCGGCGGTTGTGGTAATGCACCTGCATCCCGAAGGCGCGCGCCCGGCGCGCCACCGCCTGGCCGATCCGCCCCATGCCCAGAATGCCCAGCCTCCGCCCCGCGATGCGCCCGCCCAGCAGCGCGGTCGGCGCCCAGCCCTCCCATGTGCCCTTCTGCATCATCGCCAGCCCTTCGGGGATACGGCGGGTGACGGCGAGGATGAGGGCAATGGTCATGTCGGCGGTGTCCTCGGTGACCACCCCGGGGGTGTTGGACACCAGGATGCCGCGCTGGCGGGCGGTGTGAATGTCGATATGGTCCACCCCCGCGCCGTAATTGGCGATCAGCTTCAGCCTGTCGCCGGCACGTGCCAGCAACGCCTGATCGATCTGGTCGGTCAGCGTCGGCACCAGCACGTCGGCGCGCTGCATCGCCTCGGCCAGGGCCTCGCGCGTCAGCGGCGTGTCGTCCTCGCGCAATTCGACATCGAACAGCTCCTTCATCCGGGTCTCGACCACTTCGGGCAACCGTCGCGTAACGACAACACTCAGGCGTTCTGCGGGCATCGGGCGGATCTCCCATCTTTCCAAACGGCACGCTTGAAGGCAAAGTGACAAGGAACGAGCCAAGGCACAAGAACAAGCGGGCAGGCCGGGCAGATTTCCGGCATGACCCGGATCATGCAGGCGGAGCAGAACATGCGAATGAGACTGGCAGCGCTTGCGCTGGGAGTGATTCTGATGGCCGTGCCGGCGGTGGTGCGCGCCGATCCGGTGACATCGGGGCATGGGGTGCGCGGACCGGTAACCAACCTGCCGCTGCCGCGCTTCGTTTCGCTCAAGACAGATGATGCCAACATCCGCCGCGGCCCCTCGCTGACCCATCGCATCGACTGGGTGTTCAAGCGCCGCGGCATGCCGCTGGAAATCGTCGCGGAATACGAGAACTGGCGCCGGGTGGTGGACAAGGACGGCGCCGGCGGCTGGGTGCATTACTCGCTGCTGTCGGGGGTCCGCACGGTGATCGTCGAGCAGGATCTGACCCCGCTTCGTGCCCGCCCCGACCGCGAGGCCCAGATCAACGCCTATGCCGAGGCGGGGGTGATCGCCCGGCTGGGCGAATGCACCCTGGAGTGGTGCCGCATCAAGGCCGGCAAGTATCGCGGCTGGGCCGAGAAAAAGGCCCTGTGGGGGGTGCGGCCCGACGAGATCAGGGAATAGCCGTGCAGCCCTCCGCCGCCTCTCTCGATGCCCGGCCGAAGCGCCGGGCCGGCCTCGGGGGCCGGTCGGTGGTGGTGCATGCCGCCCTGCCCTGGCTTGCCCCCATCCGCGGCGGACAGGTGCCCTTCTTCACCGGGCTGGCCCGCCGGCTGGCCGCCAAGGGGGTGGCGATGCGCGTCACCGCGCTGGGCGGGGCGGCCTCGCAGGTGCTGGCCGAGCAGGACCACCTGCATGTGGTGGTGGGCGGCCCGGCACCGCGCGGCATGAACGCCCTGCACGCGGGCCCGGCCCATGTGCCGGGGTTCTGGTATCTCGACGGGGCCGGCACGAAGGAAAATTCCTCCATCCGCTGCAAGAGGTTCGACCCGGGCCGGGTGGACGGCGCCGAGGCGGAACATTTCTTCAACGAGGTCAGCGGCTTCATGCTGCGCGAGAATGTCTCGAACCTCCCGCAGCCAGCCCGCGCACCGCAAGAGGAGGCCGCGGCGGCGATCTTCCTGCAAAGGCGGGCGGACGAGGAGGTCTCGGGCCGCCGGCTGAGCACCGAAGAGATGATTCGCGGCACCACCGAGGCGGCGGCGGGGCGGCCTGTCTTCGTGAAGCCGCACCCCGACAGCGCGCCACGGCTGATCCGCCGGATCGAGGCGCTTTGCGAAGGCCTGGAGAACGTGCGCCTCAGCCGCGCCTCCATCCACGATCTGGCGCAGGCGGCCGAGGTGGTGGTGACCCATGCCTCCTCGGCCGGGTTCGAGGCGCTGATGCAGAAGAAGCCGGTGATCACCTGCGCCGCGGCCGACTACCGCCACGCCACCCTGAGCCCGCGCGATACGGCCGATCTGCGCCTGGCGGTGCGCGAAGGGGCGCGGGAGATGGCCGATTTCCCCTTCGGGAAATATTTCTACTGGTTCCTCGGCCGGCAATGCCTGGAACCGCGCGATGCCGCCTTTGAAGAACGCGCCTGGGCGCGCATTCGCGAATCGGCCCCGGCCCGCGCCCGAGGTTGAGGGCGGCCACGCCTTGGGGTAGGCGTGAGAAAATCCCCGGCAACCCCGGCCCTGCCATGCCCGACGATAACCGCCTCAACCTCAGTGCCGGCCTGTTCTCCGTATCGGTAGCGCTGCTGCTGGTGGTGGCCAAGCTGTGGGCGCTTGGCGAGACGGGGGCGCTTTCGGTGGCCGCCTCGCTGGCCGACAGCGCGATGGACCTGATGGTCTCTCTGGCCGGGCTGGTCGCGATCATCTACGCCGCCCGTCCGCCCGACGAAGACCATGCCTTCGGCCACACCTCGGCCGAAGACCTCACCGCGCTGGGCCAGAGCCTGTTCATCATGGTCTCCGCCGGGGTGATCGGCTGGGCCGCCGTGGGCCGGCTGCTGGCCGACGAACCCCCGGCGCTGGCCTCAGAGGGGCGCGGCATGGCGGTCATGATGCTGGCGATCGTCCTGACGGTGGGGCTGGTGGCCTGGCAGCGGCGGGTGGTGCGGCGCACCGGCAGCCGGGTGGTGGCCGCCGATTCGCTGCATTACCTGAGCGACCTGATCCCCAATATCGGGGCGCTCCTCTCGCTGTGGGCCTCGGCCCGCTTCGGGGTAAGCTACATCGACAGCGTGGTGGCGCTGGGAGCCGCGCTGATGCTGGCCTTCGGCGCGTTGCGCATCGGCAAGGCGGCGTGGGACGCGCTGATGGACCGCCGCGCCGACCCCCGGATGGTGGCCCGCATCGCCGAGATGGCCGCCTCATGGCCGGGGGTGCACGGATACCATGATCTCAAGACGCGCACCGCCGGCTCGAAGGTTTTCATCAACCTCCATATCGAGCTCGACGGCAACCAGACGCTTGACGAGGCCCATGCCATCGGCGCGGCCCTGCGCCGGGCGATCCTGAAGGAATTTCCCCAGGCCGACGTGATCATCCACAAGGATCCGGTGGGCGTGCCGCCCCACCCCGAGGACCCGACGAAGAACCCGCCAGAGCGCAGCCCCCGCAGGAAGTGATGGCGAAGCGGGCCGCGCCTGAACGTCATCCGCCCGCCCCCCTCTCTCTCGAAGCACCGGCGAATTTCTGGCTTCTGGCGGAATGATGTCGGGCTTGTGTCCGGCTTCTGACGTGGGCAAGCTTGCGCGGCTGGTCAGGATGGATCCGTCGAAACCGGGAAATGTCGAGGAAGAAATGAACATCCGCAAGCTCAGAGAAGACAGGGGCTGGTCGCAGGAAGATCTGGCCGAATTTTCCGGCCTGTCAGTGCGCACCATCCAGCGCGTCGAGAGCGGCGGGCGCGCCAGCCTGGAAACGCTCAAATGCCTGGCGGCGGTGTTCGAAACCTCGATCCCAGAGCTGAAGAAGGATCGCCAGATGACCGAAGACCACCAAGACGGGAAGGATACCCCGGTCGAGCAGCAGAAGCCGGCCCCGAAGGCCGAGCGCCACGATTGCCTGACCCCGGAAGACCGCGCAGCCCTGCGCTATGTGCGCAATCTGATGCGCTATGATGACTGGAGCGGCGACTGGGAGGATGACCTTGACGACGACGAGGACGACGACCGCCACCTCCCGCCCGAAGAGCGCATCCGCCGGCAGGTGCGGCGCGAGCGGCGCTTTTACCGCCACTTGCTTACATTCGCGGTGGTCATCGCCTTTCTCGCCTTCATCAACCTGATGACCAGTCCTGACAATCTCTGGTTTCTCTGGGTTCTGGGCGGTTGGGGCGTGGCCATCGCCTTTCAGGCAGCGAATGTTTTCGGCCGCGATCGCATGTTCGGCGAAGACTGGGAACGACGCGAGGTCGAGCGGCGGTTGGAACGGCTGGAACGGCGCTGAGCCCGAGCCGGAAGGCCGTCGGTTACGCCGCCCCTGTCGGCGTCTGCGCGGAACAATCCGGGCACCCCTCGCGCCGGGAAAGCGCCATGGTGCGGTTTTCGCCGTAAAGCGCGTCATAGATCATCATCCGCCCGCGCAGGCTCTCGCCCGCCCCGGTGATCACCTTCACCGCCTCCACCGCCATCATCGCGCCCACCACCCCGGGCAGCGGGCCGAGCACCCCGGCCTCGGCGCACGAGGGCGCCAGCCCCGGTGCCGGTGGTTCGGGAAAGATGCAACGATAACAGGGCGCGCCGCGGGCCGGATCGTAGGTGGAGATCTGCCCCTCCCACTGCGACAGCGCCGCGGCGATCAGCGGCTTGCCCTGCGCGGCGCACACGCGGTTGACCAGATAGCGGGTGGCGAAATTGTCGGTGCCGTCGAGCACCAGGTCATACTCTGCGATCAGATCGGCGGCGATCTCCTCGGTCAGCCGCCGGTGATAGGGTTTTACCACGACCGCCGGGTTCTGCGCCTTCATCGCCGCCTCGGCCGAGAACACCTTGGGCGTGCCGATCGCCTCGTCGTCATGGATCACCTGGCGCTGAAGGTTGGAGTTTTCCACCCTGTCGTCATCGATCACCCCGATGGTTCCCACCCCGGCCGCCGCCAGATAAAGCAGCGCCGGAG
>WFPZ01000272.1 GCA_015487335.1 Paracoccaceae bacterium | reverse complement strand
GCCGCGGGTGAACCTGTAATGCAGCAGGGCTCCTCTTTGCTCCGACAGATGCAGCCCGCGATCCACCGCATGGGCGCCGCCATTAAACTGCATCCCCCCTTGCCACCTGATCAGGGCCAGTTTGCCCAGATCCAGAACAGGCTGCGGCATCGACCGGCGCAGAATGCGCCTTGCGAGGTAATTCATGGCGAGGCTTGCCTTTGAAAGCTCATGCCCGGTCGAAAGATCACCGTAGCGAAGAAGGAGATACTTCCCGAACAGACCAGGCTGGGCATCGGGCTTGGCAAACAGACGCTCCATCATCCCCCCCGTCACCATGCGCGGTGGCGTGGGAAATTTCTTCCTGTAGCGCGAAGGCCCCATGACGAACCGGTAGTTCCACCCCTCCAGCCGGTCGAACAGCGGGAAGGCCTGGCGCAACTCCTTCAGCGAGCCTCCCTCGAAGACATGCTTGGCCAGGGGCCTGTCGGCATACATGTCGACCATGATGCAGAACAGCGCCTCGGCCCCTTCCTCTTCCAGCCCGGCGATGAATTCCGGCAGCGGCGTTCGCTCCATGCCCCGATAGACGAGGTGTTCGTCGATGTCCGGCACCAGGCACCATTTCCCGTCGGCACAGGAATCGAGGATTTCCGATCGCCAGGCGCGCTTGTCGCGGGCATAGCTCGAGCCGGGCTTCGGCTGGTAGATCGTGACGTCGTCCTGCGCCTCGAGGAACTCGCGCGTGCCATCGGTGGAGTGGTCGTCGACGATCACGAAGGAGACCGGCCCCAGCGCGCGGTAGTGCTCGAGGAACGGGCCGATGATGTTGGCCTCGTTATGGGCCAGCGCCAGGCAGGTAATCGCCCCCTCCACCGACTTGTCCTTTCCCAGACGTGTCAGGTGAGGAAGCTCGGAGGGGTGAAGGCTCATCTCTGCTCTCCCGGCCCCGCCGCGCCGCCCGCCCGCGGGGCCGGCCGGGCGGGGATTCACGTTGCGGGGTTATTTTACCTTTCCCCCTCGCCCGTCAAGCCCCGCCCGCCGCTCATTGACAAGATGCGCGCCCTGCACGAAGAACGAGCGGCAAGGCAATATCGGAAAGCGTGGCGATGGGGATCCCATCCGACAGGATCGAGGTGGTGGCGCCCAATCTCAAGCGCCGGCTTTCGGGGGTGACGGCCACGATCGTCCGCCTCGTGCCGCTGATGGCGCGCGAGATGGGGGTGGTGGCCACCGGCCCCGGCCTGCCTCCCGAGGTGCCGCACATCCCGCTGGTGCGGGCGGCGACCCTGGGGCGCGACCGCTGGCGGGTATGGCACGCCCGGCGCAATACCGAGATGCTGCTCGGGCTGGCGCTGCGCCACCTGCTGGGCCGGCGCTACCGGCTGCTGTTCACCTCCGCCTCGCAGCGCCGCCACACCCGCTACACCCGCTGGCTGATCTCGCGGATGGACCACGTGATCGCCACCTCCCGCAAGAGCGCGGGCTACCTCGAGCGCCCGGCCACGGTGATCCTGCACGGGATCGACACGCAAGGCTTCTCTCCTCCCGCCGACCGCGACGCGCTGCGCGAGGCCCTCGGGCTGCCCGTCCGGGTGCCCCTGGTGGGCTGCTTCGGGCGCATCCGCCACCAGAAGGGCACCGATGTCTTCGTCGAGGCGATGATCGAGGTCATGCGCAGCCGCGCGGAGGTGCACGCGGTGGTCATGGGCCGGGCCACGGAACGCCACCTGAGCTACGAGCGGGACCTGCGCGCGCGAGTGGCGCGCGAGGGGATGGAGCGGCGCATCCTGTTCCTGCCCGAGGCGCCGGTGGCGGAGATGGCGCGCTGGTACCAGGCGCTCGATCTGTTCGTGGCGCCCCAGCGATGGGAAGGCTTCGGGCTCACCCCGCTGGAGGCCATGGCCTGCGGCGTGCCGGTGGTTGCCACCCGCGTGGGCGCCTTCGAAGAGCTGGTCAGGGCGGGCGAAACCGGCCTGCTGGTGCCCCCCGGCGATGCAGGCGAAATGGCCCGGGCCGTCGCCGGCCTGCTCGACGACCCGCCCGCCATGGCCCGGATGAGCGCCGCCGCCCGCGCCCACATGCTGGCCCGCTTCCGGCTGGAGCGGGAGGCCGAAGAGATCATGGGCGTGTACAGGAAACTGCTTGAAGGAGAGAGACCATCATGACGAACATATTGGTTTCATTTCCGAAATCCGGGCGGACATGGGTACGCCATGCCTGCCAACTGGCCGGGCTTGCCGTAAAGTTCACTCATGCGGGGCATGGCGGCAGCAAGAAGGAAATTGGCAGAAGGTTTACGGAAATTCCAGAAAACCTGAAAGATCTGCCTCTGGCGTTTCTGTACAGAAACCCCTTGGATACCTCAGTGTCTTTCTTTTTTCACCTACAGTACAATCTGGATCAGGATCTGGGGCATCTTCCCAAGATCCGCTGGGCACGTCGCCTCAAAATTGCAGAACGTCGTCTCCGTCTTCACTTCCAGAACCGCATGCCGCCGAAAACATTGGAAGAGTTCGTCTTGGATGATCGTTTCGGAGTCGACGCTGTCAGTGCTTTCAATCGCGGCTGGCTGGATTATCTCTCCGAACGCGATGACTGCCTTGTCATCAGTTATGAAGAGTTGAAGGCCGATCAGGTGGCGGGTTTTTCCCGGCTCTTCACCTTTTTCGGCAAGCCCGATGTCGACGTGGAGCATATCGTCGAGCAATCGTCCTTTGAAAACATGCGAAAGAAAGAACTGAAAGGTGCCGACCCGGCCTCGCGACTAAGGCGGGAAAAACCGGACAACCCGGAATCAGGCAAGGTGCGCAGGGGCAAGGTGAAAGGCTACGTGGACTATCTCGATGAGGCAACCATCCAGCAGGCCCGCCAGATTGCAGCCCGCCATGGTTTCGAGATATAGGCAGGCGGGCAAACCGGGCCGGAAGGCCGAGCCGGAAAGACAGGCATGAAATACGAGTTTCTTCCCCCTCCGATGCCCAGCATCGCCCGCTTCCGGGCCATGCGCCGGCGCACCCCGAAGGCTTCCATCCTGCGGGCCATGGAATATGAACTGCTGGAGACGCTTTCCTTCGAGGGGCGCATTCTCGATTTCGGCGGAGGCCGGAGAGCCAGCTACGTGCCGCTTCTGCCCGACGACATCGAACTGGTCTCGGTCAACATAGACGACCAGTACAGCCCCACCCATCTGGTCGCCCCCGAAGAGCCCCTGCCCTTCGAAGACGAAAGCTTCGACGGCGCGATCTGCCTCAACGTGCTGGAGCACATCTATGACGCCCGTTTCGCCCTTGACGAGATGTTCCGCGTGCTTCGCCCCGGCGCCACCCTGCATGTCTGCGTGCCCTTCATCTTTCGGGTGCATGGCCATCCGGACGACTATTCGCGCCATACCTCCAGCTGGTGGCGCGAGACCATGCAGCGGGTCGGCTTTGCCGAGATG
>WFPZ01000271.1 GCA_015487335.1 Paracoccaceae bacterium | reverse complement strand
CTGCTCGGCCTGAACGCCGCGCATCCGGCACCCCCGGGCACCGGCCCGGGACGCGAAACCCCATGGGCGCCCGCCGCGCGGGGGTAATTTGAGTATTTGTTGACAGAAGAAGGGGCGCGCCGGGAAGAAGCAGTCAGGAGCCGGATTTTTCCTCAAGCTCGAGCCATTCCTCCTCGGCCGCCGAAAGCGCCTTCTGGCGATCGGCCAGGGCCTGGGTGGCCTTGCGGAACTTCTCGGGGTCGCGGCTGTAAAGCTCGGGGTCCGAGAGCAGGGACGAAAGCTTTTCCACCTCCGCCTCGAGCTTCTCGATCTCGCCGGGAAGCTCGGCCAGGCGGTGGCGCTCGGTGAAGGTGAGGCCGCTCTCGGCCGGCCTTGCGCGCCTGGCCCGCTCGCGCCCTGCCTTTTCCGCCCGCCTCTTCGGCTCCGGCGCCGGGGGGGCGCAGGCGCCCCCTTGCGCCTGCCAGTCCGACCAGCCGCCGGCATGGACGGTGGCCCGCCCGTCGCCGCCCATGGCCACGGTCATGGTGGCGATGCGGTCGATGAAATCGCGGTCGTGCGAGACCAGCAGCACCGTGCCGTCGTAATCGGCCAGCACCTCCTGCAGCAGGTCGAGGGTCTCGATGTCGAGGTCGTTGGTGGGCTCGTCAAGCACCAGCAGGTTGCTCTGGCGCGCCATCAGCCGGGCCAGCAGCAGCCGCGCCTTCTCGCCGCCCGAAAGCGCGCGCACCGGGGCGCGGGCCTGGGCCTCGGTAAAGAGGAAATCCTTGAGATAGCCGACCACGTGGCGCGGGGTGCCGCGCACCATCACCTGATCGGACTTGCCCGAGATGCCGATTTCCGGGTCGCCGGTGAGATTTTCCCACAGGGTCTGGCCGGGGGCAAGGGCGCTGCGGTTCTGGTCGAAGACGGCGATCTGCAGGTTGGTGCCCAGCTTCACGGTGCCCGCATCCGGGGCCAGGCGGCCGATGAGGAGGTTGACCAGCGTCGTCTTGCCCGCCCCGTTGGGGCCCACGAAGGCCACGCGATCGCCCCGCGCCACGACAAGAGAGAAGTCGCGCACGATCTGACGGGTGCCGAAGGATTTCGAGACATTGCGCGCCTCGATCACCTTGCGGCCGGACCTGCCGCCCGCCTCCAGGGCCATCCCCGCCGCGCCCTGACGGCGGATCATCGCAGCGCGTTCGGCGCGCAGGGCGGCGAGCGCGCGCAACCGGCCCTGGTTGCGCTTGCGCCGGGCCGAGATCCCTTCCACCGCCCAGCGGGCCTCGGCCCTGATCTTGCGCTCCAGCTTGTGGCGGGCCTCGTCCTCCTCGGCCCAGACCTTGTCGCGCCAGGCCTCGAAGGCCTCGAAGCCGCGCTCCTGGCGGCGGACCCGGCCGCGGTCGAGCCACAGGGTGGCGCGGGTCAGGGCGCGCAGGAAGGCGCGGTCGTGGCTGATCAGGACGAAGGCGGCGCGGGTCCGGCTCAGCTGTTCCTCCAGCCAGGTGATCGCCTCGATGTCGAGGTGGTTGGTGGGCTCGTCGAGCAGCATCAGCCCGGGGGCCTCGGCCAGCAGCCGGGCCAGGGCCGCGCGGCGGCGCTCGCCGCCCGAGGCGGTGGCCACCGGGGTCTGCGGATCGAACTTCAGCCCCTCGGCGGCCATCTCCACCCGGTAGGCCTCGGACGGGCCGAGACCGGCGGCCGCGAATTCGCCCAGGGTGGCGAAGCCGCTCATCTGCGGGTGCTGCTCCATGTAGCCCACATGCACGCCGGGCGCGACCATCCGGGTGCCGGTGTCGGGCTCCACCAGACCGGCCATGACCTTCATGAGCGTCGACTTGCCGGAGCCGTTGCGCCCCACCAGCGCGATCCTGTCGCCGGGCTGGACCACCAGGTCGAGGCCGGAGAACAGCGGATCGCCCCCGAAGGTCAGCGAGACGCCGGAAAGCTGCAGAAGCGGAGCGCGTGCCATGGCTTGCGGGTACCCGCGGCGAACAGGGGCGTCAATGCCCCTTGCGCGGCCATGGCAGGGCGCGCCGGAACATGCCTCCGGCGGGCAAGTGTGTTGTTCAAGCTTTCCGATATGGCCTGTTTTCGCGGATCATCGCGTTGAGGATGATGAGCAGTTTGCGCGTCACGGCGATGATGGCCTGCTTTGGCGCTTTTCCGTTTGCCCTGAGTTTTCCGCGAAGGCGCGCAGGGCCGGGTCGTTTCGTGCGGCGCTGAGACCGGCCATGTAGAGCGCATCACGTAGGCTCTTGCGGCCTCCGCCGATGCGGCGTCTTGCAGAGCGCACGCCGCTGTCACGGGCCATCGGCGCCAGTCCTGCAAGAGCCGCGACCTGTCGTGGAGTGAGGGTGCCGAGTTCCGGCAGATCGGCCAGAAGCGCGGTGGCCGACACCGGGCCGATGCCTGGCGCCGTGCGCAAAAGGGCCGTCCGGCTGCGCAGGACTTCGGAGGCTGCGATGCATCGATGCATCGCGCGATGGCGCTCTCCATGCGCTTGATCTCGCGCTGCAAGAGCCGCAGAACGCGCCCCAGGGAGGCGCGCATATGGGTGTCGGATGTCTGGCTCAGACGGGTCTTCTCGCGCCTGGCATCTTCGACGAGCTGGCGGCGGCGCAGCTGCAAGGCCTTGAGCTGGCGCACCTCTTCCGGCGCTGGCGGGCACTCCGGCAGGTCAAGCCGCAGCGCCATTTCGCGGATCACAGCGGCATCCACCCGGTCGGTCCTGGCCAGCCGCCCGAGCGAGTTTGCAAAGGCCCGCGCCCAACGCGGATTGATACGGATCGCCGAAACGCCGGCAGCGGCCTCTGCCGATGCGCAGAGGCCGCTGCGTGCCCGCCCGACGCCTCGAACGCCACCCGGCCGCCGGCCTGCGCAACCCGAGCGGCAAACCGCGCCAGATCCGCATTGGCAATGCGCGCCTGCCCGTCCGGGCCGGCAACGTCGATCCAGTTCTTCGCCACATCGACACCGAAGACATTTTCCATCATGATACCCCTGTTCCAGTCGCACGGGATCGGCAGAAACCGTCCCGATCAAGTGTGCAGGACGAACCATTGCGGGCGGGGCTCAGGCCCGGAGACGATGCCTCCGAGCAATCAGAGCATCCGGATATTTGCGAGCTCCCGCCCGCAGCCATCATGACACGTCAAAGACGGACTGGGATATTTGCAAGGCGTTGAAGGGGAAGCCTGCGCGCCCGTCGCCCAGGCCCCCGCCGCCCTGGAGCGCCCGCCGGCAGCCGCCTCAGGCGCGCTGGGTGGTGATTCCGGCCAGCGCGGTGATCTTCTTCAG
>WFPZ01000270.1 GCA_015487335.1 Paracoccaceae bacterium | reverse complement strand
GAGCGCCAGGCCTTCGATCTGTTCTTTCCCGCCGGCCGCCCCGCGGGGCTGGTGGTGTTCTATCACGGCGGCTACTGGCGCGCCTTCGACCGCAAGAGCTGGTCTCATTTCGCCGCCGGCCCCACGGCGCGGGGCTGGGCGGTGGCGATCCCCTCCTACACGCTGGCGCCCGAGGCGCGGATTGCCCGGATCACCCGGGAGGCCGCCTCGGCCCTTGCGGTGGCGGCGGAAAAGATCGCCGGCCCGGTGGTGCTGACGGGCCACTCGGCGGGCGGGCATCTGGCGGCGCGGATGCTGTGCGCGGACGTGCCCCTTCCGCCGGAGGTCGCCGCCCGGCTGGCACGCTGCGTGCCGATCTCGCCGCTGGCCGACCTGCGCCCGCTTCTGAAGACGCGGATGAACGAAACGCTTCGCCTCGATGCCACCGAGGCCGCGGCCGAGAGCCCCGCCCTGCGGCACAAGGCCCGCGACGTGCCGGTCACCGTCTGGGTGGGGGCCGAGGAACGTCCGGCCTTCCTCGATCAGGCGCGCTGGCTGGCCGAGGCCTGGCCCGGTGCTGCCCTGCGCGTCGCCCCCGGGCGGCACCACTTCGACGTGATCGACGAGCTGCGCGCGCCCGACAGCCCCCTGACGGAGGCCCTTGTAGGGGGATTGTAGGGCCAGGCCCCGGGTGCGCCTACCGGGCGGGAAACCTGTCGGCCCAGCAGGGCAGGTGATCGCCTGGCGCGGGGGTGGCGGCATGCACGCCGCGGGCGATGGCGCGGGCCAGCACGCAGGCCGCCGCGTGGCCCAGCATCAAGGTGTCGGCCAGTTCGTCATTCAGCGGCTTTTCCCCGGTGGAGACGGCAAACACCAGATCGCCATCCATCGGCGTGTGGCTGGGCACCAGGGCGCGGGCCATGCCATCATGCGCCGCAACCGCCATGCGTCTGGCCTGGGCCTTGTTCAGCGCCGCATCGGTGGCGACGATCGCGATGGTGGTGTTGCGCGCCGGGCCCAGCTTGGTGGCCGGGATCGCCGCCGCGTCATGCGCCGGTGCCGGGCCCAGCCCGCCGAACTCGCCCTCCAGCTCGAAGGGCGCGGCCCAGAAATGCGGCCCTTCGCCCACCGTGGCCGAGCCCAGCGCGTTGACCGCCACCAGCGCCCCCACCACATGCCCCGAGGGCAGCACCGCCGAGGCCGAGCCCAGGCCCCCCTTGAGGTCGGCGGTGGTCGCCCCCGTCCCGGCGCCGACCGAGCCGATGGCGAAATTCGCCGCCGCCACGTCCAGCGCCGCGCGGCCCAGGCGGGGGTAGGGGTTTTCCGCCCAGTCCTTGTCGCCGCCGTTGAGCAGATCGAACAGGATCGCCGCCGGCACGATCGGCACCCGCTGGCCGCCCAGCTCGAAGCCCCGGCCGCGGGCGCGCAGGGCGTCCGCCACGCCGCAGGCCGCCGAAAGCCCCGGCGCCGAGCCCCCCGAGAGCACCAGCGCGTCCACCTCCTGCACCAGGTTTTCGGGGGCCAGGGCATCGGTTTCGCGGGTGCCGGGCGCACCGCCCATCACATGCACCGCCGCCACGAAGGGGCGCGCCGCGGTGAGCACCGTCACCCCGGTCTTCACCGCGTGGTCTTCGGCATTGCCCACCAGCAGGCCGGCCACGTCGGTGATCAGGTTTTCCGGCCCCGGTTTCATGACGCTTTCCTTCATCTCGTTCTCCCGGCTTCGGGCCATGTTCCGGTTTCCCGCTCTCAGATGCAGCGCCCGCCATCCACCTCCAGGGCCACGCCGGTGATCATGCTCGCCTCGTCGGAACACAGGAAGGCGGCGGCATTGCCCATGTCGCGCGGGGTGGAGAACCGCCCCAGCGGAATGGTGGAGAGGAACTTCTCGCGCATCTGGGGGGTGTCCTCGCCCATGAAGGTGGCCAGCAGCGGGGTTTCGCCCGCCACCGGGCACAGCGCGTTGACGCGGATGCCGGCCGGGGCCAGCTCGACCGCCATGGTCTTGGTGGCGGTGATCATCCAGCCCTTGGAGGCGTTGTACCAGTTGAGCTTCGGCCGCGGCGAGATGCCGGCGGTGGAGGCGATGTTCAGGATCACCCCGCTGCCGGCGGCCTTCATGGCTGGCACCATGTGGCGCGCCGTGAGATAGACGGATTTGACATTGACCGCCATCACCCGGTCGAATTCCTCTTCCGGCACCTCTTCCAGCGGCATCGGGAAATGGGTGATGCCGGCATTGTTGACGAGGATGTCCACCGTGCCGAAGGTCTTCAGCGCCGCCTGGATCATCGCCTCGACCCCGGCGGCGGAGGCCACGTCCACGTCGAAGGCGGTGCCGCCGATCTCGTCGGCGATGCCCTGGGCTGCGTCCATGTTGATGTCGGCCACCATCACCCGCGCGCCTTCCTCGGCGAACTTGCGGCAGATCCCGGCCCCGAAGCCCGAGCCCCCGCCGGTGACGACAGCGCTCTTTCCTTCCAGTCGCATGTTGCCCCTCCGTTGCTTGCCGGGAAATCCTTTCACGATTGGCGGGCACTGGGAAGGTTCGTTCTTGCGAAATCTTCATCGGGCGTTGGAATGATCGGCTGAACGCGCCCACAATCGGGTGACGCGGTGGTGCAATCCGCGCTAACATCTCCTAGATGATGTGCAGCGTACCCATGTGAGAGGAGCCGCCGATGGCCGAGTTCGAGGCGCAGTTGCGTGAAAGTCAGAAACAGGTGAGCGAGGCCCAGGCCCGCATCTCCGAGGTGACCGACCGGATCGAGAAGGCACGCAGCAGGATGGCCGCGGGCGAGGAGGTGGCGCTGGACATCGAGAACGCCACGCTCGAGGAGGTCAATGCGCATGCCGAGGCGATGAATGCCAACATCGCCGAGCTGATCATGGGCCTCGATGACGTCACCGCGGCGTTCTCGAAGGATTTCGACGAGATGCGCAACAAGACGGGCTGGGAGAAGTTCGTCGGCATCTTCTCGAAGGCGAAGGCGGAAGCGATGCGCCAGGAACGGATGCGCACCGCATCCATCGACGACAAGCTGCAGGACCTGATCGCCAAGTCCGACACCATCGTGAAGCTTCTGCAGGGCCAGCTCGACATGCTGAACACCCAGAAGGAGCGCGTGGAGGCCAACCTTTCCGCCACCCTCGACGAGCGCGAGGCGGTGGTGGGCGAGCTGGAGAAGCTGCGCGAGGAGATCCAGGCGATGGATCCGAAGATCATCGAACTGGAAAACCGCATCTCGGTGGAGCAGGACGCCGCCGAACGCACCCGCCTGGAAAGCGAGCTGGCCGCGCTCAATGCCGAATACAACGAGAAGGTCCAGGCCGAGCAGGTGAAGCTGGCCAGAAGCCAGACGCTGGAACGCTACATCGAGAAGGGCAAGACTTGGCTGGACAGCCTGCAGAACCAGGCCGCCACCCAGATGGTGCTGATCAACAAGCTGCAGACCGACACCAGGCAGCGGGTGGTGCTGTACGATGCGTTGTCGAAGTCGCTGAAAACCGCCCAGCAGCAGGAGGTGGCGCACCGGATCAACGAGATCGGGGTGGAGACCGACAAGCAGGCCCAGGCGGCCATGGCCGGGATCGGTGCCGCCACCAACAGCCGTATGGCCGACATGCTGGAGGCGCACGAAGATCAGATGGTCTTCGCCCGCAAGGTGCTCGAGCAGAAGGCCAGGGCCGACGAGCGCTTCGCCCGGCGCTTCGCCGCGATCGTCGAGAAGCACGACAAGAACCTCTACGGCTCCTGATGCCGGGGCAGGGCCACAGCGGCGATGTGACGGCGGCGCTGACCGCCGACCACGTGAAGCTGAACGATCCTTTCGCCGCCCGCCGCTACTTTGCCAAGTTCGACCGGATCACCCGCCATCTGGCGCGGGTTGCTGCCGCCATGGAGACCGGCGGCCGCCTGTCGAAGACAGACGTGGCGGTGCTGCGCGGCCATGTCGAGGCGCTCGACCGCACCTTCGAGGCGCTGTCGATGAAATATCTGCTCAGCGGGCGCGGGGCCGGCTTCGGGGCGCTGGAGATCGATGTGCACGAAAGCGGCTTTCCGGTGTTCGCGGAACTTCTGACCATGGCCAACGATGCCCAGCAGGCCGAACGCCACCTGCGCAACATGCCCACCGAGGCAGAGCTGAAGGACCAGATGATCCGCACCATCGTGGGCGATCTGGAGGTCCCGACCAGGCTGCAATACGCCCTGTCGCAGCGGCTCTATTATCAGGCGCTGCGTGCAGGCGGGCTGTTCTGGGCGGAAAACGACCCGGAGGTGCTCTGGCAGGGAAATTCCGAAGATGAATCCCGGCGCCGCTACCTGCTGCACTGGGCGGTCTACGACAGCCAGCTGAACCTGCCCACCATCTACCTGCTGGAACTGGAAGACACCGGGCGCAGCGCCCTGCCGAAGGACCAGGCCCGCTGGGCGGGGGTGCAGCGCCACCTGATGGCCCAGTCCGTGGCCGGGCTGAAGCTGCTGACCATCGCCCAGGGCCTTGACCGGGATTTCGACGACATCCACCCCAAGCGGCTGCGGCGCATCCACGTGGGGCCGATGTATTCCAGCGCCTTCACCCGTCAGTCCGGCCCGATCAGCCAGGTGCTCGAGCAGGCCAACGCTCCGGCCGGCGAGGACTGGGCCCTGGCCTGGACGACGGAAGAGCTGGAAAGCGAGCGGGTGAAGCTGGAAAGAAAGGGCTGGTTCGGCGAGGTGGAACGCGAGATCTTCGCCCTTGACCCGTTCGCCGGGCGCGGCATCGATACGGGTGCCACCCGCACCGAGCGCGCCGTCATCCTTCCCGAACGCCCCTTTCAGGCGCTTGCCGAGCTTGACCCGCCGGGCTTTCGCGAGGTGCGGAAGTTCGTCGTCAGCCCGGGCGGCCGGGTGGTCGGGTACAGGTAGGCCGATGCAGCTTCAATGCCTTGAAAATATCCCCGCCGGAGGCATGAAGCCCTGCCCCGCACGCCGGGGGGTGAGTGCTTCGGGCGGACGTATTCCCAGACAGAAGAAAAGCATTCCGGAGAGAGTGGCATGAGCATCCCCGCCGATCTGATGGAGCTGCCCGAGCAGGAGATCCGCGCCCATTACCCCGCGGCGCTGGCGATGCTGGAGGGCTTCGACCACACGCCGCGGCTGGCGCGCGCGGATGAGGAGCCCCGGCCGGCCGAGCGCTCGCCGGGGGTGGTCCGCAGCCGCCGGTTCCGCTCCACCACGCCGGGGCTGGCGGCGCGCTCTGCCCGGCGCCCCGAGGGGGTGCGGCTGATCGAGCGGATCGAGGCGGCCGACGGGGGGGACGAGCTGCTCTCGGTGCTTCAGGCCGGCGTCCTGCAGGGGCTGCGCCGGGCCCTGGCGATCGCCCTGGCGGTGGGAGAGGCCTATGCCGGGCAGACGGGGCTGGCCGCACTCAAGCGGGAAAACCTCGAGGGGCGGCTGCCGAAGGAGCGCGCCGCCGAATTTTCCGAGCTTCTGGCCGGGGAGGCGCTTGCGGTGCTCTACACTTTCGCCAATGCCACCGCCTTTCTGCTGGCGCCTTCGGCAGGCGGGGCCGAGGTGGAGATCGGCGGCCTCGACGAGATATTGATCGACAACGCCCCGCTGGCCCTGCACGGCGCGCTCTGGGAGCTGGACCGCAAGCTCGCCCGCCATGGCGACGGCGAGGCGCGCATGGTGGCCACCGTGCTGGCCTTTGCCGAGCAGCTGATGGAGAAGGTGGCGCTTCGGGCCCGGACTGCGCCGCGGCTGGGGGCCTTTACCGGGGTGCGCTACCGGGTCGAGGCGGATGACCTCACGATCGACGGCTTCACCCCGGCCCGGCGCACCCGCGGCCCGGCCCTGACCATGAGCTTCAAGAAGCCCCAGGAGGTGATCGGCAACCACATCGCCAAATATCAGGCGATGAAGCTTGCCCGGATGCTGATGGCCTACGACTTCGAGCGCAAGCTGAACCCTTTCGCCGAGCTGGGCGGTTTCATCTTCACCTTCATGGGCGACGGGCTGCCCGGCACCGGCAAGACGCTGCTGATCCGCATGATGGCCGGGCTGATCCACGATTACTGCCAGGTGGCGGGCTATCCGTTCCGTTATCAGAACTTCTCGATCGACCAGATCGACAGCTACCAGGGCAAGTCGGGCCAGAACGCGCGCGCCTTCATCGACAATGTGATGGATCCTGGCGTGATCGGCTTCGGCACCATCGACGACATCGACCAGATCGCGGGCAAGCGCGGCGACCGGCAGTCTTCGGCCGGTCAGCAGGAGGTGACGGCGGTGCTGATGGAGGCGTTTTCCGGGGCGGGGACGGTGGTGCGCGGCAACTGCACCTTCGGGATGTTTTCCAACTATCCCGAGAACGTGGACGACGCCCTGCGCCAGCGTGCCGGCGCGCGCTTCGAGGTGAACGGGCCGCAGACGCGGGAGGATTACACCGACATCCTGTACCTGCTGCTGGGTGACAACCACGAGATTCTGCTGGGCGATCATGTCCCCTTCGCCAGCCAGGAAATCACCAGGGCGGTGGCGCGTTCGTTCGAGGCGCACGACCGGCCGCAGGAAGAGGCGCTGGTGCGGGTCTGGGAACGGGTCGAGCAGGAGCATGGCCGGCCCGACACCATCGCAGGCCTGGGCGCCTACCTGAAGGCGATCCAGCAGGTGGATCCGCGTTTCACCGGCCGGGCGATCAAGAACATCACCGATGCGGTCAAGGTGCGGGCGATGGATTTCGAGCTGCCCGACGAGTGGATGGAACGGCCCGATCTGTTTCTCTTCAGGAGCTATGACGAGAAGCTGGCCATGATCCGCGAGCTGATGCGCCCGATCACGCTGGAGATGGTGATCCAGGAGATCAACCGTTACGCCGACAGCGAGTTCCGCTATGCCGGGCAGGCGGACGAGGCGGCGATCGAGGCGGCGGTGCGCGAGATGGAGCGGATGGAAGAGGCCCGGCGGCGCCATGCCGCGCGGAAGGCGGGCGGATGATCCAGCCTCAGCCCATAGGCCTGCTCAACACCGCCCTGCCGCTGGCGGTGCTGGTGGCGGGGGCGGCGCTTCTGCCGGGGCTTCTGGCCGGGACGACGCTGTCCAGGTGGCGGGTGGCGGGAGCGGTGGTGCTCGCGGCGCTGGTGCTGCTGGTGGCGGGCGCGGCGATCTTCGTGCTGGTCTATGCGCTGGGCGGGGCGCGACCGGGGGCGGCCATGGCGCAGGCACCGGTGGCGGTGGCGCTGTTCTTCCTGCGCCTGTCGGCGAAGGCCGCGCTGCTGTGGGGGCCGGTTCTGGCGCTGGCATGGCTGGTTCTGCTACAAGGGCTGGAGAAGCGCCGGGGCGAAGAGATGGCACGGGAGAAACGGCGATGAGCCTGCCGGAGCACATGCTGGCCGACTGGCCGGTGCTGCTGGTCGTCTGGGCGCTGGCCGCGGCAGGCGGTTGGCTGACCGGGCGGAAGCTGCGGCAGTGGCTGGCCGGCCTGCCCGGCGCGGCGCGGGCCCGGGGTGGGCAGCCTTGAAGCGCCTCATCGAAAAGGGGCTGATGTTCGGCAATCTGGTGCCGGTGGACAGCCCTGCCCTGGTGGAGCGCTACAACCGCGCGCTAAGGGCGCTGACGAGGCGCACCACCGCCCTGCCCGATTTCCATGTGGACATTTCCGGCTTTTCCCCGGAGGTGGCCGACGAGCTGGGGGACGATCGCTATCTCAACCCCGATGGCGCCAACCGCAGGTTCATCCTGCTGACCACCGCGCAGAAGGCCGCGCCGCTGCTGAATGCCAGGTTCTCCAGCACCCGGCAGATCCTGCGCCGCTTCATCGAGGCCAACGAGGCCGAGCTTTTCGCGCTGACCACCCGCGACGCGGTGGCCGGAGAACTGGTGAGCTCGGTTTTCGATCTGTCCTCGCCGGCGCGGCTGTTCGACATTCGCCGGGTCACCGTCGAGGCCGACACCACCGGCAGCCATGTGGCCGAGGGGCGCAGGCTGGCCGCGCTGATCGAGCGTTTCCGCACCGAGCCCGACGCCTGGTGGGACGAGGCGCTGATCGCCGAGATGATCGAGCTGGCCCGGCGCACCGGCGACGTCACCCGCAACCCGATCGAGCTGAAACCGCTGAGCGTCGAGGTGGGCAATTTCTGGACATCCCATTTCGGCGGTCTCTACGTGTTTCGCGACCTGCCCCATTCGGCGGTGATCGCGGTGTCGGGCACCGAGGGGCTGGGGCCGCTGCCGGTTGGCCAGGTGCTTTCGCTTGCCGCGCGCAACCGCATCGCCCGGTTTCTCGAGGCAAACGGCCTAGTCGAGCCGATCGTGCACGTGCGCGGGGCGGATGCGGCGGCGATCCTCGGGCAGAAGATGGATTTCATCCTTGTCGATGCGGCGGTGCGGGCGGGGTTGAACCCCGGCTCGGGCAGCCGGCGCGAGCTGCGCAACCTGGCCCGGCAGATGGGCGAGCGGCTGCCGCCGGAGTTCCGCACCCTGGCGCGGCTGAAGCGCTGGGCCGAGGGCGGCGGGCCGTGGCCGCGGGTTGCTTCGGACGATCCGGGCTATTTCTACACCCTGCGTTCGCGCAACCATGCCGACAAGGCGCTGGTCAACCAGTTGCTGGCCGAGCTTGCGCCGCTGGACGTGCGCCAGCTTTTCATCTGCCACAAGCCGCTGTTCTATGAGCTCTACCGAGGCTGGCCCGAGGCCAAGAAGGCTTTCGTGGCCGATTATCTCGAGCGCGAGTATCAGCTTGACAAGGCCGGGGTGCGCCGGGCGCTGTTCGGGGATGAGGAGGCTGCCGACGGGTCAGCGTCCGCCGCCCCGGACGACACGACCGGCATCATCGGCCCCTGGGGTGCCGCGAGAGGAAGGAGAAAGGCATGATCGGCCCGATCCGCGTGACAATCATCGGCTTTCTGATCCTCGGGGTGATCTACATCCTGCTGGCGATCTACCTGCGCTCGCTCTGGCGCGAGAAGCTGGAAAGGAAATGGGACGAGGAGGTTAGACAGGGCGATCGCGATGCCTATATCCGGGAAGGCATGAAGCAGTACGACAGGTCGCTGCGCAAGCGGCTGCTGATCCTGGTGTTCGTCATCCCGGCGCTTGTGGTGAGCTTCATGCTTTATGTCGTGAACTTCATGTGAGGCCGCTCATGCGCTACGTCAAATGGACCTTCCGGATAACGCTGGCGCTGCTCGTCTTCGCCTTCCTGCATTACAACCTGCCCCAGCGCGACGTGGTGCGCATCGTCGATACCTATGAAAAGCGGATCGACTTCGGGGTGAATTCCATCTTCTGGGCCACGCCCGATACCGGCAACCAGGCCAACCCCGTCAACCGCGACGTGTTCTTCATCCAGACCATCAGGCCGAACGGCAAGCCGATGATCTATCGCAACGAGGATACCGGCTGGGGCTGGCCGCCCTATTTCAAGCTCGATTCCTCCAACCTGCAGGCCGAGGCCGCGAACCTGCGTTCGGATGCGGAAAACCCGCAATGGGTGGTGGTCACTCATTACGGCTGGCGCAACGAATTCCTGTCGATCTACCCCAACGCGGTGGGCGTGCGCCCGGTGGACAGCCCCGACGTGCGGCTCATTCCCTGGCTGAATATCGTTATCCTGACCCTGCTGGCGGTGCTGGCCTTCCTGCTGTGGCGGATGTGGGTCCAGTTCCGCGAGCGGGTGATCGACCCGTTCATCCTGGAAGTCGAGGAAACCGCCGATACGGCCGCCGCCCGTGCCCGCGGGCTGAAACAGCGCCTCGCACGCTGGCTGGCCAGCTGGCGGGGCAGGCGGTAGGGGTGCCCCGGCCGCCTACTCGCCGTAGGGCACCCAGACGGTCTTCACCTCGGTGGCATGGGCCAGAAACTCGCGCCCCTCGCCGGCCGGCGACAGCCAGTCGCGGCCGCGCCCGTTGTTCACCCAGCTGCGCTTGAGGTTGCCTGCGCTTTCCTTCTCGATCACCGCCGAGATGTCGGAAGAGGAGAAACTCCACACCGTATCCACGTCGAGATGGCCGGCCAGGTGCGGGGCCAGTTCCTCGTGGCTGCCGGTAAGGATGTTGACCACCCCGGGGGGCACGTCGGAGGTATCCAGCACCTGATAGAAATCGGTGGCCGCCAGCGGCCAGGGCTCGGAGGCCACGGCCACCACCCGGTTGCCCATGGCGATGGCCGGCGCGATCACCGAGATCAGGCCCAGAAGCGGCGCCTCGTCGGGGCAGAAGGCGCCGATCACGCCCACGGGCTCGTTCATGGCAAGCGCGACGCCGCGGATCGGCACCGCCCTGGCCGCGCCGTCGTACTTGTCGGCCCAGGCGGCCCAGGTGAACAGGCGGCGGATGGCGCACTCCACCTCGGCGCGGGCGGTCTTGGCATGCACGCCGGTGAGGTCATGCAGTCGTGCGGTGAAGTCATCGGCCCGGGCCGAGAGGTTCTCGGCGATGTAGTAGATGATCTGGGCGCGCAGATGGGCGGTGGCCCCGGCCCAGCCGCCGGCCCCGCGCGCCGCCTCCACCGCATTGCGGATGTCCTTGCGGTTGGCAAGCGGCGCGTGCCCCAGAAGCTTGCCGCGCGGCGAGAAGACCGGGCGCGAATAGCCCCCGTCGGGGCGCACCTGCCGCCCCCCGATATAGAGCTTGGCCGTGCGGTCCAGGCCGATGATCTCGGCCTCGTCGGGCACCGGGGCGGGGGCGATCCGCTTCAGCGGTCTGGTGGCCACGCGCGGGCGGGTATAGGCGCGCAGGCCCTCCCAGCCGCCCTCGCGCCCGAAGCCGCTTTCGCGCACCCCGCCAAAGCCGGCGGCGGCGTCGAAGAGGTTGGTGGCATTCACCCACACCACCCCGGCCACCAGCCTGGGCGCCATGTCGAGTGCGAGGTTGACGTTTTCCGTCCAGACCGAGGCCGCCAGCCCGTAGCGGGTGTTGTTGGCCAGTGCCACCGCCTCGGCGGGGGTGCGGAAGGTGGTGCTCACCAGCACGGGGCCGAAGATTTCCTCCTGCATCAGGTAGGAGGCGGGCTCCAGCCCGGTGATCAGGGTCGGCGGATAGTAGCAGCCCTGGTTGGGGATCTGTCCGGCCTGGAAGACCTCGCCCTCCTTGCCGCCCCGTTCCACCATCTCGGTGATGGTCTTCAACTGCACCGGGTCCACCACCGCGCCGATGTCGATGCACTTGTCCAGCGGGTTGCCGATGCGCAGGCCCTGCATGCGCGCCTTGAGCTTCTCGTGGAAGCGCTCGGCGATGCCTTCCTGCACGATCAGCCGCGAGCCGGCGCAGCACACCTGGCCCTGGTTGAACCAGATCGCATCCACCAGCCCCTCGACGGCGCTGTCGATATCGGCGTCGTCGAAAACGATGTAGGGGGACTTGCCCCCCAGCTCCAGCGTCAGTGCCTTGCCCGAGCCCGCCGTCGCCTCGCGGATGCGCCGGCCCACTTCGGTGGAGCCGGTGAAGGCGATCTTGTCGATATCCGGGTGCGCCACGATCATCTCGCCCACCCGCCCGTCGCCGGTCACGATGTTGACAACGCCCCTGGGCAGCCCCGCCTCCTGGCACATGCGGGCAAACAGCAGCGCCGTGAGCGAGGTGTACTCGGCCGGTTTCAGCACCACCGTGTTGCCCGTCGCCAGTGCCGGCGCCACCTTCCAGGCCAGCATGAGCAGCGGGAAGTTCCACGGGATGATCTGCCCGCACACGCCCAGCGGCTCGGCATCGGGCAGCTCGGCCTCCATCAGCTGCGCCATGCCGGCGTGATAGTAGAAATGCCGCGCCACCAGCGGGATGTCGATGTCGCGGCTCTCGCGGATCGGCTTGCCGTTGTCCAGCGTCTCCAGAACGGCGAACAGGCGCGCGTTCTTCTGCACCAGCCGGGCCAGGGCATAAAGGTATTTCGCCCGCTCGTGCCCGCCTGCCCGCGCCCATTTGCCCTGGGCCCTGCGGGCCGCGGCAACGGCGGCGTCCACGTCCTCCTGCGTGGCCTGGGTGAGGGTGGCCAGCCGCTCTCCGGTGGCGGGATTGCGCGACTCGAACCCCTTGCCGGGGGCGGTGAAGGCGCCATTGATGAAGTGGCCGAACGTCCGGTTCCGCTCGGCCAGCCAGGCCTGCGCCTCGGCGTCGCTTTCGGGGGCGGGGCCGTAATCCATCGTCCGGAAGATGTCTGATACGTTCATGGCTTCTTCTTCGTCCAAATATCCAGTTTCCTGCCCGCCCACGGCGCCTAGCCCGCGGGGTGCCTCCATGCGGCCGAGTAGCGCCCGGTGACGTGGTGTTCCAGCTGGCGCTCGATGTCGCCCAGAAGCGAGGACGCCCCGAAGCGGAACAGATCGGGCTCCAGCCAGCGGGTGCCCAGCTCGTCGCGCATCATGGCCAGGTAGTTCAGCGCCGCCTTCGCCTTCGAGATGCCGCCCGCCGGCTTGTAGCCCACCCGGTGGCCGGTGCGGCGATGGTAGTCGCGGATGGCGCGGATCATGGTCAGCGAGACCGGCAGCGTGGCATTCACGCTTTCCTTGCCGGTGGAGGTCTTGATGAAATCGGCGCCGGCCATCATGCACACCAGCGAGGCTCGCGCCACGTTGCGCAGGCTTCCCAGCTCTCCGGTGGCGAGGATGGCCTTCATGTGCGCCTCGCCGCAGGCTTCGCGGAAGCTGCGCACCTCGTCGTAAAGCGCCTGCCAGTTGCCCAGCAGCACATGGCGGCGCGAGATCACGATGTCGATCTCCGACGCCCCCGCCGCGACGCTTTCGCGTATTTCCTCGACCCGCAGCCGGAAGGGCGACAGCCCGGCCGGAAAGCCGGTGGAAACCGCCGCCACCGGAATGCCCGTGCCCGCCAGGGCCTCCACCGCGGTGGGCACCATCTCGTGATAGACGCAGACCGCGCCGGTGGTGATCGGCCCCATCCCCAGGGCCTCCAGAATATCGGCGCGCACCGGCTGGCGGGCCTTGGCGCACAGCCGCCGCACCCGCCCCGGGGTGTCGTCGCCCGAAAGCGTGGTGAGGTCGATGCAGGTGACGGCCTTCAGCAGCCAGGCCGCCTGATACGCCTTCTTGACGGTGCGCCTTCCCGGCAGGGTGGCGGCACGGCGCTCGATGGCCGAGGTGTTGGCCTGCACCGCGGCCACCCAGTCCAGATCCAGTTCCATGCCGGGGTTGCGCTGTTCGTGCAGCTGCGGCAGCTGGGCCGGTTTCGTGCCGGCCGGGGAATGCTGGGTATCGGTCTTCACTCGGGCCTCCGTCGCTCAGGCGCCAAGGGTGGCATGCACCCCGGTGCTTGGCAAGGTTTTACCGGACGGTCAAAGCGGGCGCACCCCCCTTTTGCGCCTTTCGCGGCAAAGCGCGGTTTGCCTCATGCGAAAAGCGGCGTCCGGCCCGGCTCGGGCGGGGGCGGGCGCTCTCCGGCCATGGCCAGCAGCAGCATGTAGAGCAGAAAGGACATCAGCTGATCGACGAAGCTGGTGGAAAACAGCACCGCCAGCAACAGCCCCAGCCCGAAGCCGTTGGCCAGCGCCCGGGCCCGGCGCTCGCCGGGGGTGGCGCGCGGCAGGCGCCAGTGCAGCCGGGCAAGCCCTGCCAGCACCATCAGCGCGGCCCCCAGCCCGAACACGCCGCCCTCGAGGAACGCCTCGAGCAGGATGTTGTGCATCTCCAGGCCGAAGCGGCTGACCGCCGCCGAGAGCCCCGGCCCGAAGCCCAGAAGCGGGCGCTCCAGCGCCTGTTGCAGGCCGATCGCCCAGTTGACGATCCGCCAGGAAAGGGAATTGTCGATGTAGCGGTAATCGAACACCGCCTCGGTGGGCGAGAAGTTCTGCCAGAACAGCGGCAGGCTGGCCAGATCGGCAAGACGCGACGACTGGCTGGCGGCAAGCGCCGCCCCGCCGGCCAGCGCCAGCAGCCACAGCCCGCGGGCCACGCCCCGGGTCTGTGTCAGAACCAGCCAGAAGGCGATGATGCCGGCCATTGCCCAGGCGGTGCGCGCATAGGTGAGGTAGAGCGCCACCGCAGCCAGTGCCAGCAGCCCCGCGTGCCGTATGGTCAGCGGGGTGCCGGCGCGGGCCCGGATCACCTCCAGCGCCACCGCCGCGGCCAGCACCTGCAGGGCGAAGGAGACAGGGTGCACGTCGCTGCCCATGGCGCGCATCAGCCCCTCGCGTCCGGGCTCGACGAAACCGGCCCCGGTGGCGACCTGGGCCAGCGAAAGAGCTGCGCCGACGACGATGAACCCGGCAAGGAACCGGCCGACCAGGGGCCGGGCCTGCGGGGTTTGCAGGTGGAGAAGCACGGCATTGGCAAACAGCGCGTAAAGGGCCAGCAGGGCCAGCAGCGCAAGCGGATCTCCCCACCGGGGGGCGGGAACGGCGGCCAGCGTCAGCAGGCCCGAGAAGACCCAGGCGGCAAGACCGGCCATCATCAGCGCGCCTTCGGCGGCGATCCGCATCCCGGCCAGAAACATCAGCGCCAGCCCCGCCAGCAGCGCCACCGCCGCCACCTCCGACAGGCCCGGCAGGCCGAAGCCCTCGGCGATGCCGGCCAGCCAGCGCAGGGCGAGCAGGGCCACGATGGCGCGCGCCGCAGCCGGTACCGGGGGCGCCGGGCCCGGACCGGCCGGCGGATGGGGGCGGCTCAGAGCGGGCATGGGCGCGGTGCGGCGGCGGGCGGGACGAGCGCGGCCAGGATATCGCAGCGCAGCCCCAGCCGGCGGCGGGCCAGCCACCACAACAGCCCCTTGCGCAGGGCGGTGGCCAGAAGCACCGCCGCCCCCGTTCCGGCAAGCCCGAAGGCCAGGGTGCCGCCGGCCAGTGCCAGAGCGGAAAAGGCCACCGAGACCAGCCCGGCG
>WFPZ01000269.1 GCA_015487335.1 Paracoccaceae bacterium | reverse complement strand
GGCCTTGCGCACCGCCCGGTCGCTCACCCGGCGCAAACGCGGCATCTTGAAACTGACCATCATGCCGCGCGGATCAACGAAGCGCTGGCCGCGCACACGGCAGATGCCCGCTTGCAAGGGCGACTTCCAGCCAAGCGAAATAACGCTGCGCGCAGTCGGAGAGTACAAGCTGAGATGCAGGGCCGTTCCCTGAGAACCCGCAAGGTGCGTCACGTTCCGCATCAAGGCAAACTGTTCGTCGAGCGGCAATTCCTGAGGATGGACGATTTCATAACCGGCATCGGAAAACAGCCCTTCGATATGCTCTTCACCGACCACGCGCGGTTTCGGCCAACGGCTGCGAGAAAAATAGACTTTCCGTGGGCCATCAACTCGTGGCACTTCCAGCTTGTCCAGCTCCTTTGTGATCCATGAACGGTACGTGAATTTCTTCTCGAAAGGCGCCTTTGGAACAAGAACGTCCTCGTATCCCGCCAGTTGGGTAACGAATACGATCTGGTCTCTGGAAATACCCAGTTTCTTGAAAAAATGGTCCTCGTGAGGCCCTTTGAAAACCCTCTTGAGGGTTCCGGGAGTTGGCAGGACGAAAAGAATCTTTCGCTGGGGATGCGCTCGCAATGTCGGGGCAATCGCCACCAGATTGACAAGGGTTTCGGTAATGAAATGCCCGAAACCCGGATAATACGCGCCAGCATAAATATAGCCGTCGGAAAATCGCTCATCGGGCAAGGAAGCAAGCCTGCGCGGCCCCACCGGGAACCGGCTGCCGTTGGAAATCAGTATCGGCCACAGATCAAGCCGCCGGCCCCCGCCGTCGAAGACACCGGTACGCACATAGCCCCACCGCATGTGGCGCGGCGGGATGAAAAAGAGGATGGGGTAATGCCTCACCCCATCCTCTACAGATGCTCCGCCCAAGGGCACGGCCTCACTCGTCGCGGTTTTCCGGCAGGTCCGGCATGTCGGGGCCGCTTTCGTCGAAGACGTTGTCGAACTCGTTCTCGACCATGTCGTCGACCGGGGCGGCGAGGGCCGCTGCGGCCTCGGCCTCCGCACGGGCCTGTTCGATCACCTTGCGGTCGCGCTCGGCGGCGATGCGGAGAATCTCCTGGGTGGCACGGCCGGTGCCGGCAGGGATCAGCCGGCCGACGATGACGTTCTCCTTCAGCCCGACCAGCTTGTCGCGCTTGCCCTGGACCGCGGCCTCGGTGAGCACCCGGGTGGTCTCCTGGAAGGAGGCGGCCGAGATGAACGAACGCGTCTGCAGCGAAGCCTTGGTGATGCCGAGCAGGATCGGCGCGCCCTTGGCGGGGCGGCCACCCTTGGCGATGGCCTTTTCGTTGGCTGCGTCGAGCTCGGCCTTGTCCACGTGCTCGCCCTTGAGCAGGGTGGTGTCACCGCTGTCCTGGATCTCCCACTTCTGGAGCATCTGCCGGACGATCACCTCGATGTGCTTGTCGTTGATCTTCACGCCCTGGAGGCGATAGACGTCCTGCACCTCGTTGATCATGTAGTCGGCCAACGCCTCGACACCGAGGATCGACAGGATGTCGTGTGGCGCCGGGTTGCCGTCCATCAGATACTCGCCCTTGTGGATGAAGTCGCCTTCGGCCACCGGAATGTGCTTGCCCTTGGGCACCATGTATTCCACGGGCTCCAGCGTTTCGTCCACCGGCTCGATGGTGATGCGGCGCTTGTTCTTGTAGTCGCGCCCGAAGCGGACGTAACCGTCGATCTCGGCGATGATGGCGTGGTCCTTCGGGCGGCGTGCCTCGAACAGCTCCGCCACCCGCGGCAGACCGCCGGTGATGTCGCGGGTCTTGGCGCCCTCGCGCGGGATCCGCGCCACCACGTCGCCGGCGTTGATTTCCTGGCCGTCCTCGACCGAGAGGATCGCATCCACCGACATCGGATAGGTGACGGGGTTACCCGCCTCGTTGCGCACCGGCTCGCCATCAGGGCCGAGGATGAGGATCTCCGGCTTGAGATCGCTGCCCTTGGGCGTGGCGCGCCAGTCGGTAACGATTTTCTGCGACATGCCGGTGGCCTCGTCGGTCTCGTCGCGCACCGATATGCCCGGCGTGAGATCGACGAATTTCACCCGGCCGCCCTTTTCGGCGATGATCGGCAGGGTGAAGGGATCCCACTCGAACAGCTTGTCGCCGCGCTTGACCTCGTCGCCTTCCTTCACGTGCAGCTTGGAGCCGTAGCTCAGCTTGTGGCTGGCCCGCTCCACGCCGTTTTCATCGACGATGACCAGCTTCATGTTGCGGCCCATAACGATGGTCTCGCCGGCGGCATTTTCCAGCACGTTGGCGTCGCGGAACACCACCTTGCCGTCGTGGCTGGCCTCGACGAAGGACTGCTGCCCGCCCTGCGCCACACCGCCGATATGAAAGGTGCGCATGGTCAGCTGGGTGCCGGGTTCGCCGATCGACTGGGCGGCGATGATGCCCACCGCCTCGCCGATGTTGACCATCGTGCCGCGCGCCAGGTCACGGCCGTAGCACATGACGCAGACGCCTTCCTCGGCCTCGCAGGTCAGCGGGCTGCGCACCCGCAGGCTGGCGATGCCGGCCTTCTCGATGGCCTCGGCCTTGCGCTCGTCGATCAGCTCGCCGCGGGCAACCAGAACCTCGTCGCCGCCGGGTACCAGCACGTCCTCGGCCGCAACCCGGCCGAGGATGCGCTCGGACAACGAGGCGACCACCTCGCCGTCGCTGACCGCGGCCGCAGCGGTGATGGCCCGGTCGGTGCCGCAATCATGCTCGCGCACGATGCAATCCTGGGCCACGTCCACCAGGCGCCGGGTAAGATACCCCGAGTTGGCGGTCTTCAGCGCGGTATCCGACAGGCCCTTGCGGGCACCGTGGGTGGAGTTGAAATACTCCAGCACCGTCAGGCCTTCCTTGAAGTTCGAGATGATCGGCGTTTCGATGATCTCGCCCGAAGGCTTGGCCATCAGCCCGCGCATGCCGCCCAGCTGCTTCATCTGGGTGACAGAGCCGCGTGCGCCCGAGTGCGCCATCATGTAGATGGAGTTGGGCTCCATCTCGCGGCCGTTCTCGTCTTTCCTGACGGCGGAGATGGCGTTCATCATCGCCTCGGTCACCCGGTCGTTGCACTTGGACCAGGCATCGACCACCTTGTTGTACTTTTCGCCCTGGGTGATCAGGCCGTCCATGTACTGCTGTTCGAAGTGCTGGACCTGCTTGCGGGTTTCCTCGACGATCTGCCATTTCTCCTCGGGAATGACCATGTCGTCCTTGCCGAAGGAAATGCCCGCCTTGAAGGCCTCGCGGAAGCCGATCGTCATGATCTGGTCGCAGAAGATCACGCTCTCCTTCTGGCCGCAGTAGCGGTAGACGGTATCGATGACCTCCTGCACCTCCTTCTTGCGCAGCAGCCGGTTGACCAGATCGAAGGGCGCCTTGGCGTTGCGCGGCAGAAGCGCGCCCAGCTTGACCCGCCCGGGGGTGGTTTCATAGCGCTTGAGGTATTCGTTGCCCTCTTCGTCGATCTGCGGAATCCGCGCGGTGATCTTCGCGTGCAGGTGCACGACACCGGCGTCCAGCGCATGCATGACCTCGTCGATATCGGCAAAGATCATGCCTTCGCCCTCCATCCCCTCGCGCTCCATCGAGAGGTAGTAGAGCCCGAGGATCATGTCCTGCGAAGGCACGATGATCGGCGAGCCGTTCGCGGGCGACAGCACGTTGTTGGTGGACATCATCAGCACCCGCGCCTCCAGCTGGGCCTCGAGGCTCAGCGGCACGTGCACGGCCATCTGGTCGCCGTCGAAGTCGGCGTTGAAGGCTGCGCAGACCAGCGGGTGAAGCTGGATCGCCTTGCCCTCGATCAGCACAGGCTCGAAGGCCTGGATGCCGAGGCGGTGCAGGGTGGGGGCGCGGTTGAGCAGCACCGGGTGCTCGCGGATCACCTCGTCGAGGATGTCCCAGACCTCGGGGCGTTCCTTTTCCACCAGCTTCTTGGCCTGCTTGACGGTGGAGGAAAGGCCCTTGGCCTCCAGCCGCGAATAGATGAACGGCTTGAACAGCTCCAGCGCCATCTTCTTGGGCAGGCCGCACTGGTGCAGCTTCAGCTCAGGGCCGGTCACGATCACCGAGCGGCCCGAGAAATCCACCCGCTTGCCGAGAAGGTTCTGGCGGAAGCGGCCCTGCTTGCCCTTGAGCATGTCGGAAAGCGACTTCAGCGGGCGCTTGTTGGCGCCGGTGATCACCCGGCCGCGACGGCCGTTGTCGAACAGCGCATCGACCGATTCCTGAAGCATCCGCTTTTCGTTTCGCACGATGATGTCGGGCGCGCGCAGCTCGATCAGCCGCTTGAGGCGGTTGTTGCGGTTGATCACCCGGCGGTAGAGGTCGTTGAGATCCGAGGTGGCGAAACGGCCGCCATCCAGCGGCACCAGCGGGCGCAGCTCGGGCGGGATCACCGGAATCACGGTAAGCACCATCCACTCGGGGCGGTTGCCCGACTCGATGAAGCTCTCGACGATCTTCAGCCGCTTGATGATCTTTTTCGGCTTCAGCTCGCCCGTGGCCTCCTTGAGTTCCTCGCGCAGCTGCTCGGCGGTGGCCTCCAGATCGATGGCGGCCAGCATCTCGCGGATCGCCTCGGCGCCGATGTTGGCCGTGAAGGCATCCGCACCGTAGGTGTCCTGAGCATCCAGGTATTCCTGCTCGGTCAGCAGCTGGCCGTAGTTGAGATCGGTCAGCCCGGGCTCGATCACCACGTAGTTCTCGAAATACAGGATGCGCTCCAGGTCGCGCAGGGTCATGTCCAGCATCAGGCCGATGCGCGAGGGCAGCGACTTGAGAAACCAGATATGCGCCACGGGTGCCGCCAGCTCGATATGGCCCATGCGCTCGCGCCGGACCTTCTGCAGCGTGACCTCCACGCCGCATTTCTCGCAGACCACGCCGCGGTACTTCATCCGCTTGTACTTGCCGCACAGGCACTCGTAGTCCTTGATCGGCCCGAAGATGCGGGCGCAGAACAGGCCGTCACGCTCGGGCTTGAAGGTGCGGTAATTGATGGTCTCGGGCTTCTTGATCTCCCCGTAGGACCAGCTGAGGATGCGCTCGGGCGAGGCAAGGGAAATCCTGATCTCGTCGAAGGTCTTGGGCGCAGCCAGCGGGTTGAACGGGTTGGTTGTCAGTTCCTGGTTCATCTTGCGTTCCTTGATACCGGGGGAAGGGGAAGGGAGAGGGTGTGGCGCACGCCCCTACTCTTCCGGTTCCGCATCCAGGAGTTCCATGTTGAGGCCGAGGCCGCGGACTTCCTTCACCAGCACGTTGAAGCTTTCCGGCACGCCGGCCTCGAAGTTGTCCTCGCCCTTGACGATGCTCTCGTAGACTTTCGTCCGCCCCGCCACGTCGTCCGACTTGACGGTGAGCATCTCCTGCAGGGTGTATGCGGCGCCGTAGGCCTCCAGCGCCCAGACCTCCATCTCGCCGAAGCGCTGGCCGCCGAACTGCGCCTTGCCGCCCAGCGGCTGCTGGGTGACCAGGCTGTAGGGGCCGGTGGAGCGGGCGTGGATCTTCTCGTCCACCAGATGGTGAAGCTTCAGAAGATACTTGGTGCCCACGGTGACCGGGCGCGAGAACTGCTCGCCGGTGCGGCCGTCATACAGCACGGTCTGGCCGCTGGTGTCGAAGCCTGCGCGCTGGAGCGCGTCGTTGACATCGGCCTCCTTGGCGCCGTCGAACACCGGCGTGGCGATCGGCACGCCACGGGTGACGTTGCCGGCCGCCTCGAGCAGCTGCTCGTCGTCCATGTCCTTGATCACCTCTTCCCAGGCCTCCTCGCCATAGGCGATCTTCATCGCGTCGCGCACCGGGGTCATGTCGCCGGAGCGGCGGTATTCCTCCAGCGCCTCGTCGATCTTGAGGCCAAGCCCACGGGCCGCCCAGCCCATGTGGGTTTCAAGGATCTGGCCGACGTTCATCCGCGAGGGCACGCCGAGGGGGTTGAGCACGAAGTCCACCGGGGTGCCATCGGCGAGGAACGGCATGTCCTCCATCGGCACCACCTTGGAAATCACGCCCTTGTTGCCGTGGCGGCCGGCCATCTTGTCGCCGGGCTGCAGCTTGCGCTTCACCGCGACGAAGACCTTGACCATCTTCATCACCCCCGGCGGCAGATCGTCGCCGCGGCGCACCTTCTCGACCTTGTCCTCGAAACGGTGTTCAAGAGCGCGCTTCTGCGCCTCGTACTGGGCGTTGAGCGCCTCGACCTCCTGGGCGTCCTTCTCGTCGGCAAGCGCCAGCTGCCACCACTGGCCGCGGCTGAGGCTTTCCAGAAGCTCCTCGGTGATCTTCGACTTGGGCTTGACGCCCTTGGGCCCCTTCACCGCCACCTTGCCAAGCAGCAGGTCCTTGAGGCGGGCGTAGATGTTGCGCTCGAGGATCGCCAGCTCGTCGTCGCGGTCGCGTGCAAGCCGTTCGACCTCCTCGCGCTCGATCTGCAGGGCGCGCTCGTCCTTCTCCACCCCGTGGCGGTTGAACACCCGCACCTCGACCACGGTGCCGAAATCGCCCGGCGGCATGCGCAGGGAGGTGTCGCGCACGTCAGAGGCCTTTTCGCCGAAGATGGCGCGCAACAGCTTCTCTTCCGGGGTCATCGGGCTTTCGCCCTTGGGGGTGATCTTGCCCACCAGAATGTCGCCCGGCCCCACCTCGGCGCCGATATAGACGATGCCCGCCTCGTCGAGGTTGCGCAGCGCTTCCTCGCCGACGTTGGGGATGTCGCGGGTGATCTCTTCCGGCCCCAGCTTGGTATCGCGGGCGGCGACCTCGAACTCCTCGATGTGAATCGAGGTGAATACGTCATCGCGCACGATGCGCTCGGAGATCAGGATCGAGTCCTCGTAGTTGTAGCCGTTCCAGGGCATGAAGGCGACGACCACGTTCTTGCCCAGCGCCAGTTCGCCCAGATCGGTCGAGGGACCGTCGGCGATCACCTCGCCCTTCTTCACCTTGTCGCCCACCTTCACCAGCGGGCGCTGGTTGATGCAGGTGTTCTGGTTGGAGCGCTGGAACTTGCGCAGGCGGTAGATGTCCACCCCCGGGTCGCCCGGTTCCAGGTCTTCGGTGGCGCGCACCACGATGCGCTGGGCATCGACCTGGTCGATGATGCCGGCGCGTTTCGCCATGATCGCGGCGCCCGAATCGCGTGCCACGACGGATTCGATCCCCGTGCCCACCAGCGGCGCCTCGGCCTGCAGCAGCGGCACCGCCTGGCGCTGCATGTTCGAGCCCATCAGCGCGCGGTTGGCGTCGTCGTTTTCCAGGAACGGAATCAGCGAGGCGGCCACCGAGACCAGCTGCTTGGGGCTCACGTCGATCAGATCAACGGTCTCGCGCGGGGCAAGCGTGTATTCCCCGGCCTGACGGGTGGAGACCAGCTCGTTCACGAAACGGCCCTGCTCGTCGAGCTTGGCGTTGGCCTGGGCCACCACGTGGCGCATCTCCTCGGTGGCGGACATGTAGACCACCTCATCGGTGACCTGCCCGTTCACCACCTTGCGGTAGGGCGTCTCGATGAAGCCGTACTTGTTGACCCGCGCGTAAGTGGCCAACGAGTTGATCAGGCCGATGTTCGGGCCTTCCGGCGTCTCGATCGGGCACATCCGGCCATAGTGGGTGGGGTGCACGTCGCGCACCTCGAAGCCGGCGCGCTCGCGCGTAAGCCCCCCGGGCCCGAGCGCCGACAGGCGGCGCTTGTGCGTGACCTCGGAGAGCGGGTTGGTCTGGTCCATGAACTGCGACAGCTGCGACGAGCCGAAGAATTCGCGCACCGCGGCCGCCGCGGGCTTGGCGTTGATCAGATCCTGCGGCATCACGGTGTCGATTTCCACCGACGACATGCGCTCCTTGATGGCACGCTCCATGCGCAGGAGGCCGACGCGGTACTGGTTTTCCATCAGCTCGCCCACCGAGCGCACCCGGCGGTTGCCGAGGTGGTCGATGTCGTCGATTTCGCCCTTGCCGTCTCGCAGCTCCACCAGCGCCTTGACGCAGGCCACGATGTCCTCCTTGCGCAGGGTGCGCTGGGTGTCGGGGGCATCGAGATTGAGGCGCATGTTCATCTTGACCCGGCCCACGGCAGAAAGGTCATAGCGCTCGGGGTCGAAGAACAGGCTGTCGAACAGGGCCGAGGCCGCCTCGACGGTAGGCGGCTCGCCCGGGCGCATCACGCGGTAGATGTCCATGAGCGCGGTCTCGCGGTTCATGTTCTTGTCCACCGCCATGGTGTTGCGGATGTAGGGGCCGACGTTCACGCCGTCGATGTCAAGCACGGGAATGTCGGTGATGCCGGCATCCAGCAGATCCTTCAGCGTGCCGCCGGTGACATTGCCCTCCTTGTCGACCTCCCAGGTCAGCTCGTCCCCGGCTTCCACATAGATGGCGCCGGTTTCCTCGTTGATGATGTCCTTGGCGGCGAAACGGCCGATGATCTGCTCGAAGGGAACCAGGATCTCCTCGACCTTGCCCTCGTCGATCAGCTTCTTGACCTGGCGCGGGGTGACCTTCTTGCCGGCCTCGGCGATCACCTCGCCGGTCTTGGCGTCAATCAGATCGAACTCGGGGCGGACGCCGCGCACCCGCTCGGGGAAGAAGCGGGTCACCCAGCCCTTGTTCTTCTTCAGCTTGAAATGGACGGTATCGTAATAGGCGTCCATGATCGCCTCCTGGTCCATGCCCAG
>WFPZ01000268.1 GCA_015487335.1 Paracoccaceae bacterium | reverse complement strand
GCTGCACCACCTCGCGCCACTGGTCGAGGGTGAGGTTGGCCCCGGTGGGGTTGTGGCAGCAACCGTGCAGCAGCACCACGTCGCCGGCCTTCACGCCGGCCAGATCCTCCATCATGCCGGCGAAATCGACATCGCGGGTGGCGCTGTCGAAATAGCGGTACCGGGTATGGGGCAGGTGCAGGTATTTCAGGATGGAAAGGTGGTTGGGCCAGGTCGGGTCGGAGACCCAGACGGTGGCCTCGGGCGAGGCCATGCGCACCAGCTCGAACGCCTGCCGGATGGCTCCGGTGCCCCCCGGCGTGGCCGCCGCCGCAAGACGGGAGGTGTCGCGCGCCTCGCCGAGAATCAGGCGCCCGAGGGCCTCCGAGTAGGCCGGATCGCCCGCAAGCCCGGTATAGGCCTTGGTCTGCTGCTCTTCCCACAGCCGCTTCTCGGCCGCCTTGACGGCGCGCATCACCGGGGTGACGCCCTGAGCGTTGCGATAGACGCCGACCCCGAGGTCGATCTTGTTCTCGCGCGGATCGTCGCGGAACATCTGCATCAGTTCCAGGATCTTGTCCGCCGGTTGCGGTTCCAGGTTGTTCAGCATCTCATGCGTCTCCGGTTGCGACCTTCAGGTCGTCGTACATGCCCCATTCGGCCCACGAACCGTCGTAGACGGCGTGGCGCTCGTGTCCGATCCGCTGCAGGGCGAGGCTCAGGATCGCCGCCGTGACCCCCGAACCGCAGGTGGTGATCACCGGCTTGGAAAGATCCACGCCGGCGGCCTCGAACGCCGCGCGCAGCTCCTCGGGGGGCTTCATGGTGCCGTCCTCGTTGAGCAGCTCGCGGAAATGGACGTTCTTCGAACCCGGGATATGCCCCGCGCGCAGCCCCGCGCGCGGCTCGGGCTCTTCGCCGCGGAAACGGCCCGGAGAGCGCGCGTCGACGATTTCGTGATCGCCCAGCTTGGAGGCCGCGGCCACCTGGGTGACATCCTTGATCAGATGCGCCTGGCGCTGCACCGTGATGTGCCGCTCGCGCAGCACCGGGGGCATGTCCTCCACAGGGCGTCCCTCGGCCTGCCACTTGGGCAGCCCGCCATCGAGCACCGCCACGTCCGTCTTGCCCATCAGCCGGAACAGCCACCACACCCGCGGGGCGGAAAAGATGCCGGCGCTGTCATAGACCACCACCTGATGGCCGTCCCCCACCCCCATGGCGCGCATGCGGGCGATGAATTTTTCCACCGGCGGCACCATGTGCGGCAGGTCCGAGCGCAGATCGGCGATCTCGTCGATGTCGAAGAACCGTGCGCCGGGGATGTGCGCGGCCTCGTATTCGGCCCGCGCATCGCGCCCCGAGCCCGGCATGTGCCACGAGGCATCGAGAATGCGCAGGTCCGGATCCTTCAGATGCGCGGCCAGCCAGTCCGTCGAGACCAGGGTTTTCGGATCGTCATGAGGCATGCTGCCCTCCGCCAGTGCTTCGCTGCTTGCTAGCCAGCGCGGGCGCGTCTTTCAAGGGCCGATCCCCTCAGCCCCGCTCGCGCAGCAGCCGCGCCTTCTGGCGCTGCCAGTCGCGCTTGGCCTCGGTGGCGCGCTTGTCCCGGGTCTTCTTGCCGCGGGCGATGCCGAGCTTCAGCTTGGCCAGCCCCTTGTGGTTGAAGTAGAGCACCAGCGGCACCAGCGTCATGCCCTTGCGGCGCGTGGCATCCCACAACCGGGCCAGCTCTTTCTTCGAGACCAGCAGCTTGCGCTTGCGCCGCTCTTCGTGGCCCCATGTCTTGGCCTGTTCGTAGGGCGCGATGTAGCTGTTGATCAGCCACAGCTCGCCGTCCTCGACCGCAGCGTAACTCTCGGCGATGTTGGCCTGCCCCTGGCGCAGGGATTTCACCTCGGACCCCTGCAGGACGATACCGCATTCCAGATCGTCCTCGATGGCATAATCATACCGTGCCCGCCGGTTTTCGGCGATCACCTTGTAATTGGGGTTGTCCTTCTTCCTGGCGGCCATGAAGGGGCAGATAGGCCCTTGCCGCATGGCTGTCCAGAGGATGTCGCCGGGCGGAAGATTCTGCGGTGCGGCAACCTGAGGGATCCGGCCAGGGAAAAACGGCTGGCATTGGCCGAGCAAGAGGCGTAACAGCACCGCTGTCTTCGCCAGCTTTTCGGTGATTCACCCATGCAGATCTATCTTCCCATTGCCGAAGTCTCGGTAAACCTCTTCCTTTTGATCGGCCTCGGCGGCCTGGTCGGCATCCTTTCGGGCATGTTCGGGGTTGGCGGCGGCTTCATCCTGACACCTTTCCTGTTCTTCATCGGCATTCCGCCGGCCGTGGCGGTGGCGACGGGCGCGAATCAGATCGTCGCCTCGTCCTTTTCCGGCGTTCTGGCGCATTTCCGGCGGCGCACGGTGGATATCCGCATGGGGCTGGTGCTGCTGGCCGGTGGCCTGAGCGGCGCGATGCTGGGGGTGCGGGTGTTCACCGCGCTGAAGGCACTGGGCCAGGTGGAGCTCTTCGTGAACCTGACCTATGTCGTCTTCCTGGGGCTGATCGGCGGGCTGATGCTGATCGAGAGCCTCAACGCCATGCGCCGGGCCGGATCGGACGCGCCGCAAAAGCGCAGGCGCCATCACTCCCGCCTGCAGGGCTTGCCGTTCAAGATGCGCTTTCGCACCTCGAAGCTTTACATCAGCGTCATTCCCCCGCTGCTGGTCGGGTTTCTGGTCGGGTTCCTGTCGGCGATCATGGGCGTGGGCGGCGGCTTCATCATGGTGCCGGCGATGATCTACATCCTTGGGATGCCGACCAAGGTGGTGGTAGGCACCTCGCTGTTCCAGATCATCTTCGTCGCGGCCTTCGCCACCATCATGCACGCCCGCGACAGTTTTACGGTGGACGTGGTTCTGGCGCTGTCGCTCCTGGTCAGCGGGGTGATCGGCGCCCAGATCGGCACCCGCCTGGGCCTGAGGCTGAAGGCCGAGCAGCTGAGGGTGCTGCTGGCGCTGATGGTGCTGGGGATGTGCGCGAAACTGGCGCTGGGGCTGGTGCTGGAACCGGGCGAGATGTTCTCGCTCGCCTGAGGGCGGCGCGGGCGCCCGGCCCTATCCCAGCAACCCTGCGTGCTCCATCGCGGCGCGAATCTCGGCCTTGGTTGCTTCGCTCAGGCCAACCAGCGGCAGGCGCACCTCTTCGCTGCACCTGCCCAGAAGCGACAGCCCGTATTTGGCCCCGGCAACGCCGGGTTCGAGGAAGATCGCCCGGTGCAGGGGCATCAGCCGGTCGTGATACTCCAGCGCCCTGGCGTAATCTCCGGCCAGGGTGGCGGCCTGGAATTCGGCGCACAGCTTCGGCGCCACGTTGGCCGTGACCGAAATGCAGCCTCTCCCGCCCTGGGCGTTGAAGCCCAGCGCCGTGGCGTCCTCGCCGGAGAGCTGGATGAAGTCCTTGCCGCAGGCCATGCGCTGCAGGCTGACGCGGGCGAGGTCTCCGGTAGCGTCCTTCACCCCGATGATGCGCGGCAGCTTCGCCAGTTCGCCCATGGTCTCGGGGGTCATGTCCACCACCGAGCGGCCGGGGATGTTGTAGATGATGATCGGCAATTCGCAGCAATCGTGCAGGGCCTTGAAATGGGCGATCAGCCCGGCCTGGGTGGGTTTGTTGTAATAGGGGGTCACCACCAGGGCCGCATCGGCGCCCACGCGCTCGGCATGGCGGATCAGGCCGATCCCTTCGGCGGTATTGTTCGAGCCCGCCCCGGCGATCACCGGCACCCGCCCGGCCGCCGCCTTGACGACCTCCTCGATCACCGTCTCGTGCTCAGCATGGCTCAGGGTCGGGCTCTCGCCGGTGGTGCCCACCGGCACCAGCGCGTGGCTGCCCTGCTCGATCTGCCATTCGACCAGCTGTTTGAGCGTGTCGATATCCAGTTCGCCGTTCCTGAACGGCGTGACCAGTGCGGGAATGGACCCTTTGAACATGACACGCTCTCCTTTCGGTTTTCCGGGGCGCGAGTCGCCCCTCATTGCCAACGCGGCGGAAACTAGCCGCCCGGGCCGGGAATGCCAAGTTTGTGTGTTGCCACCCCCCGGCCGTAGGGTAGTGTCGTGCCCGATGCAGGCACCCAGTTCACCGTTCCGATTCGCTTTTCTCGTGGCGGGGGCGCTGCTCCTTGCCCTGAGCGCCCTTTCCGCCACGGCCCAGGCCCCGCCACGGCCCGAGCGCACCGCCGCCGCGTTGCGCAGCGCCATGGAGGCGGTCCAGGCCGAAGACTGGGAAGGCGCCTATCGTGCCATTGCCCCCCTGGGCGAACTTGGCCGCACCATGATTGACTGGCACCGCCTGCGCGCCGGCGAGGGAGAGTTCTCCGAGTTTGCCGAGTTCCTTTTGCACAACCCCGGCTGGCCGGGCCTTGCCCTGCTGCGCAAGAGCGGCGAGCAGGCCATCGGCGAGGATGTGCCGCCCGGGCAGGTGATTTCCTATTTCGCGAAACGTGCGCCGCAGACCGGCACCGGCAGCCTGGCCCTGGCCGCCGCCCTGCGCGCCATCGGCAAGGGCGGACAGGCCCGCAACGAGATCCTGCGCGCCTGGCACGAGTTCTCCCTGACCGAGGAAGAAGAAGCCCTGTTTCGCGCCCGTTATGCCGCGCTGATCAGGCCCCATGCGGCAGCGCGCCAGGACATGCTGATCTGGCGCAACCTGTTCTCCGAGGCCGAACGCCTCGACGATTGGGTCGGTCCGGGCAAGAGGGCCCTGGCGAAGGCCCGCATCGCGCTTTTGAAAAACCGCAACGGCGTCGATGCGCTGCTGCGCGCCATCCCGCCGGAGCTGCGCGATGATCCCGGTCTGGCCTATGCCCGCGTCAAGTGGCGTCTGGCCCGCGGGATGAAGGACCGTGCCGTAAAGCTGATGCTGGCGCGCTCCACCTCGGCCGAGGCGCTGGGCGATCCGCAAAGGTGGGCCGGCCTGCGCCGCAGCCTCGCGCGCGAGCTGATGCGCATGGGCCGCCCCCGGCAGGCCTACGAAATGGCCAGCCGCCATTTCCTGAGCAAGGGCCGCGATTACGCCGATCTGGAATGGCTTGCCGGCTTCATCGCGCTTACCGACCTGAAGAAGCCGAAGCTGGCGCTCGATCATTTCCGCCGTTTCCGCGCCGCCGTGAGCACCCCGATCAGCCTCGGCCGGGCCGGCTACTGGGAAGGGCGCGCGCACGAGGCGCTCGGCCACGAGGAAGAGGCCCGCCTCGCCTATGCCTTCGCGGCGGAATTTCAGACCAGTTTCTACGGAATGCTGGCGGCCGAGAAAGCCGGCCTGCCGCCGGATCCGGCACTGACCGGGCGCGAAAGATACCCCGACTGGACGGAGTTCGACTTTTCCGCCTCGCCGGTCTTCCAGGTGGCCATCCTCTATCAGTATGCCGGAGAATCCCGCCTGTTTGCCCGTTTCGCCCGCAAGTTTGCCGAATCGCTCTCGCCGCCCGAACTGGGAGCCCTGGCGCAGCTGGCGCTCGAGATGGACGAGCCTTATGCGGCGGTCAGCCTCGCCAAATATGCCGCCGTGCGCGGGCTGGTCCTGCCGCGGCCCTATTTCCCGCTGGCCAAGGCGTTCGATGGCAACCTGCCCGTCGCGCGCGAACTGGCGCTGGCGATCGCCCGGCGCGAGAGCGAGTTCGACCCCCGGGCCGTAAGCCCCGCCGGGGCGATGGGGCTGATGCAGCTGATGCCGGCCACGGCCAGGGCGATGGCGAAGGAGCTGGGCCTCGGCTTCGATGCGGGACGGTTGCTCGAGGATCCGGCCTACAACATCCGCCTTGGCAGTGCCTATCTGGCGCGGCTGATCGAGGAGTTCGGCGCCTATTACCCCATCGTGGCCGCCGCCTACAACGCCGGCCCGAACCGCGCCCGCCAATGGCTGAAAGAGCTGGGCGACCCGCGCCGGTCGCGCGATGCGGTGGACTGGATAGAGCACATCCCCTTCACCGAGACCCGCAACTACGTGATGCGGGTGATGGAGGGGCTGATCGTCTACCGGGCACGGCTTTCGGGCCAGGCCACGGCGCAGCTGTCGGAGGAGTTGCGCGGCCGCTGAGCGCTGTGCGGACCCGTTTCATGCCTCCGGCGGGAGTATTTCGGGCAAGATGAAGGGCTGCGGTGTCATCCCTTGCCGGTCTCGACCTGCCGGGCCCGCCACAGGGTGAACAGCCCGGCGCAGACCACCACCGCCGCGCCCAGGGCCACGTTGACGCGCAGGGTTTCGCCGAACACGGCGATGCCCAGCGCGGCAGCCCAGACCAGCTGCAGATAGGCAAACGGCTGCACCGCGCTGGCCTCGGCCACCTCGTAGCAGCGGATCAGCAGCCAGTGCCCGAGCACCGCCGAGACGGACAGAAGCCCCATCCAGCCCCAGTCGGGCGGGC